>JADFYC010000474.1 GCA_015233295.1 Deltaproteobacteria bacterium
GGCCAGGGCCGAAGAGATGCTTCGTCTGGTCAGGATACCTAATCCGGGGCAAAGGCTTAAGGAATACCCGCACCAGCTCAGCGGCGGGATGCGGCAAAGGGTGATGATTGCCATGGCCCTGGCCTGCAAACCGAAATTGATGATCGCCGACGAACCTACCACGGCACTCGACGTGACTATCCAGGCTCAGATTCTGGACTTGATGAATGATCTGAAGCGGCAGGTGGGCATGTCCATCCTTTTGATTACCCATGATTTAGGGGTTATCTCCGAGATGGCCGGCCGGGTGGCGGTGATGTATGCCGGCCGAATCGTGGAGCAGTCATCCGTCAGGGAGTTGTTCAAGCAGCCCGGTCACCCTTATACCAGGGGCCTGTTGGCCTCTCTGCCCACGCCGCAGGGTTCGGACGACCGGAAAAGACTTCATACCATTCCAGGGGTCGTGCCAGGCTTAAAAGACTTGCCTCCCGGCTGCAAATTCGCCGACCGCTGTGACTTTGTTTTTGATCGCTGCCGGGAAGCAGAACCGGGTCTGATCATCATAGATCCGGGACACCAGGTCCGTTGTTGGCTGTTTGGCCAATAAACGCGTTTGGAGGGATAACGTACCGGCATGAAAAAGGATGTGCTGCTGTCCGTCAGGGGAGTGACCAAACATTATGCCGTCAGGTCCGGCTTCTTTTCAGGAACCCACCAGTACCTGAGGGCCGTAGATGGGGTTGACCTGGATATTTACCAGGGAGAAACGCTGGGGTTGGTTGGAGAAAGCGGCTGTGGCAAATCCACCTTGGGCCGGTTGATCCTTAACCTGGAAAAACCCACGGCGGGGCAGGTCCTGTATCAGGGTCAAGATATTTACGCCGCCTCTGGAGCGGAGTCTAAAGCTTTGCGCCGGGAAATGCAGATAATTTTCCAGGATCCTTACTCTTCGCTCAACCCCAGAATGACGGTGGGAAACATCATCGGCGAACCCCTAACCATCCATCAGGTGGCCCGGGGTAAAGAAAAGCGGGAGCAGGTTCTGGCCCTGATGAGCGAGGTCGGCCTCCGGGAGGACATGTTTAACCGCTACCCCCACGAGTTCAGTGGCGGTCAGCGGCAACGGGTGGGCATCGCCCGGGCCCTGGCCCTGAATCCGAAGTTGATCGTAGCTGATGAACCCGTATCTGCCTTGGATGTGTCCATTCAGGCTCAGGTGATCAATCTACTTCTGGATTTGCAGGAAAGGCATTCCCTGACTTATCTATTTATCAGCCATGCCTTGGCTGTGGTGCTGTACCTGAGTAACCGGGTGGCGGTGATGTATCTGGGCCTGATCGTGGAGATGACCGAGCGCCGGCACATAATGGCCGATCCCAAGCAATGTCACCCCTACACCGAGGCCTTACTGGCGGCAGTCCCGGCACCTGACCCGGATAGACATAAGGTCGCGGCGTTGTTAAAAGATGACTTGCCTAGTCCGATCAATATTCCGCCGGGATGCCGGTTTCACACCCGATGCCCCCTGGCTGAAGACATCTGCCGGACCACCCCGCCGGTATTTCAAGAGATCGCCCCCGGCCATTCTCTGGCCTGCCATGTAAGAGGAGTGAGGGGGGGGGTGAGTTGCGTGTTGCGGGTTACGGGTTACGGGTTGCGTGTTGCAAGTTGTGGGTCTTTCTCATTGATTTGAGGAACATGGTTCATGGCCGTCCCACTCCGTGGCTTGACCATCTTCGGATGTGATAAGATTCCTCGCTTCGCTCGGAATGACAAATCTACATCGCCATTCAGGATGATCCACCTCTGTCATTTCGGTGCGAAGCGAGAAATCTTAACGTCGTTGCCTTAATTCAACCACATTGGGGGTTTGGACGGTCTGTTCTGTGTATTTCTCTCATGGCTACTTATATTATTCCTTTCAAAAGAACATGCAACCTGTAACCCGTAACCTGCAACCCGTTATGAGGAGACATCCATGGCTGAAAAAACAGAAAAGAATTTAGCTTATGCCTTCGCCGCCGAATCCAAGGCGGCCGAGCGAAACAAAACCTTCGCCCAGAAGGCCGAGAATGAAGGCTATACTCAGATCGCCCGATTATTCCGGGCCGTATCGGATGCCGAATCCGTCCATGCCCGCAAGTATTTAATGCTAATGCGCGGCAAAATCGGGACAACCGCGGAAAACCTGGAAACAGCTTTTCAAAATGAGATTAGGGCCAATGTGGATGAATACCCCAAGTTGATCAAAGACGCCGCCGATGAGGAAGCCAACCCGGCCCTGACCGCGTTTTCCCAGTCGCGGGATGTGGAAAGCCGCCACGCGGAGCTGTACAAACGGGCCTTAAACGACATGATGGAGGAACGCGAGACTGACTACTACGTTTGTCAGGTGTGCGGCTATGTCAATGAGACCGAGGCCCCGGAAAAATGCCCGGTCTGTGGCGCGGTGCGTGAAAAATTCAAAAAGGTGGTTTAGAAGTATGTAGATGTGAAGGATGTAGCCGGACTGAAAAAGTAACCGGCTGCAATTGTTAGTTAACCAAAAACCATGATCAGGTAACACGGCCTGATCGTTTGCAGGGAAAAATCAAAAAGAATCGATATGATCATAAGATATGAGATTTTTATTGCAAAGTATCCCGATTGCTACTGGTTGTTCTGATTGAGGAAAGGAGTTCAGAAGGTAAACCATGTTGAAAGATATGACAAGACTTAGAAATATCGGCATCAGTGCCCACATCGATTCCGGAAAGACGACACTGACCGAAAGAATCCTCTATTATACCCAGCGTATCCATGCCATCCACGAAGTAAAGGGAAAAGATGGCGTAGGCGCTACAATGGATTCTATGGAGTTGGAAAAGGAACGGGGCATTACTATCCAGTCTGCGGCGACTTACTGCAGTTGGAAGGGCTACG
>JADFYC010000475.1 GCA_015233295.1 Deltaproteobacteria bacterium
GACAAGCTAAATGCCGCCCAATTAGCGGACATCTCTGGAGACGTCTTGGCCCTCAGGGCCGCCTCTCCTTTTGTGGCCGACCAGGTAGCCCGTCTTCGGGAAATGGCCGCCACGTTTTTCGGACGAGAGATAAAAATTGTTTTCGGCGCCGCCCCACGTTCCGAACCGGCCATGATGTCTCCGGAAACGCAGGTTGAACAGGAGGTTCTTAACCGGGCCCGCAACAATCCGATCATTCAGGAAGCCATAAGTCTGTTCCAGGGCGAGGTTCATTCCATTCGAAGCATCCTCCCTCAAGTTAACGAAGAGGAAGAATCCGGCGCTGAACCTGAAGTTAACGATCCCGGCTCGGACGACTAAAGTGAAAAGAATCACGGCAGATGTAAAAATGCGTACCCCTACCGGATTATATGTGATATACTTTTGTCACTCAAAAATATGATTTTTGTCACCTGGAGATGGGAAATATTACATATCGTTTCCATAGGATATCTGTCAGACAATTACAGGCTTACAGAGCCAAGGTTAGAGCGCCTCTAGAGGTTTGATCACCGCGCCTACCGGTGGATTAGCGCAGTTGGCTCAAAAGCCGGTCTGCGGATCAACACGAAGAAAACGACTACTCATCAGGGAGGTCTAATCCATGTCAAACTTAGGCATCACCGTTACCGAACATATTATGCTGCAACAGAAATATATTCCCAAAGCCACCGGCGCATTTACCCGACTCCTGCGCGAACTGGTGTTGTCAGGTAAACTGATCTCTCGGGAAGTCAATAAGGCCGGGTTGGTTGATATCCTTGGATTTACCGGTGAAACGAATGTCCAGGGGGAAGAGGTCCAAAAGCTTGACGATTACGCCAACGACACGATGATCAAAAGAATGAGTAGAACGGGGCAACTCTGCGTGATGGCCTCCGAAGAGGTGGATGGGCCCATTCCGGTCTCCGAAAAATATCCCCGGGGGGCCTATGTCATGATTTTCGACCCCCTGGACGGGTCCTCAAACATTGATGCCAACGTTAGTATTGGAACGATCTTTTCCATCCACCGGCGAGTAACCACCGGCGATCACGGAACTATCGATGATATCCTCCAGCCTGGGGCGAAACAGGTAGCCGCTGGTTACGTCCTTTACAGTTCCAGCACCATGCTGGTCTACACCACCGGTCAGGGGGTGCATGGGTTTACCCTGGACCCGACCGTGGGAGAATTCTTGCTCTCCCATGAAAACATCCGCATTCCCGAAAAGGGGGGTATTTATAGTGTCAACGAGGGTAACTATCACTATTGGGATGACCGGGTGAAGTCTTACGTCGACTACTTGAAAACCCCCGACAAAAACACCAAGCGGCCCTATTCCTCCCGATACATCGGATCGCTGGTGGCGGATTTTCACCGAAACCTCCTCTCTGGCGGCATATTCATGTATCCGGCGGATCTTAAAAGCGGCAAGCCCAAGGGCAAGCTGCGCCTGATGTGCGAATGCGCCCCCCTGGCATTTGTGTGTGAGCAGGCCGGCGGTTATGCCAGCGATGGCAAACGGAATATTCTCGACATTGAGCCGACCTCCCTCCATCAGCGGGTGCCTTTGTATATCGGATCACGCTCCGACGTCTTGATGGCGGAAAAGTTCTTGGAAGGATAATTGACTGTGCTGGTGCTGGGAATTGATACCTCCTGTGACGATACGGCGGCCGCCGTGGTCAAAGACGGGAGGATCATCTTATCAAATGTCATCTCCTCCCAAGACGAGGTTCACCAAAGATACGGCGGCATTGTCCCGGAATTGGCTTCCCGGAGACACATGGAGTCCATCACCCCGGTGATCAAAGCGGCTCTGGGCCAGGCCGGCATCACCCTCGATGACTTAGCGGGTGTGGCCACCACCTACGGACCGGGCCTGACCGGCTCACTCTTGATCGGGTTGATGGCCGCCAAGTCTCTGGCCTATGCCCGGAATCTGCCGTTTATCGGCGTCAATCACCTGGAAGGTCATTTTTCGGCCCAATTTTTAACTGCCGACCCGCCGGATTACCCATACCTGGCCCTGGTCGTATCCGGCGGGCATACCAGTATTTTCTTAGTCGAGGCCCCCGGCCGGTTCTTTCTCTATGGCCAGACCAGGGACGACGCGGCCGGCGAAGCCTTTGACAAGGTGGCCAAGTTGCTGGGGCTGGGTTATCCCGGCGGCGTGGCCATAGACCGGCTGGCTGAACGGGGCAACCCCCAGGCCATCCGCTTCCCCCGGTCATTGATGGACGGGAATAATCCCGACTTCAGTTTCAGCGGTCTTAAAACATCTGTTGTCCGCTTTGTCGGTTCACCTGAATTTAAGGATGTCGCTCTGGAAGATTTGACGGCTTCGTTTCAAGAGGCGGTGGTGGATGTCCTGGTGGCCAAGACTTTGACGGCGGCTCAATTGACTAAAGTCAACCGGGTGGTCATATCCGGAGGAGTCGCGGCTAATCGCTGTTTGCGGGCCAGATTCCAAGACCAGGCTAACCGCTGTGGAGTAAGGCTCTACCTCTCCCCACCTATCCTCTGTACCGATAACGGAGCTATGATTGCAGCGGTCGGCACGGTCTATCTCCAGGCCGGATGTCGCCATGACCTGACCATGGACGCCGTTTCCCGCATCCCCACACCCAGAATACCCGGATGATCCAGCAGGCTAATGACTGTCCAGGAAGCGCCTCTTGCCCTCTGACAGTACCGACCGCCTAACGGTCCCTGTTTTCCATGATCGTCCTGATAGTTTTAGATATCTCCTCCATTAACATGGGTTTCATAATCAGACCCCGGATACCGACGGCCTGGATCGTTTCCGGGGTGACAGAAGAGCTAAAACCCGTGCACAGGATGATTGGAATATCCGGCTTGATTTTCAAAAGCTCT
>JADFYC010000476.1 GCA_015233295.1 Deltaproteobacteria bacterium
CTGTCTCTGGGCTGTTTGACCGACGTGTCTAAAGAGATGGAGGCTGAGGAAGAACGGGAAAGACTGGTGGGGGAATTGCAGGAGGCCCTGAATAAAGTCAAGCTGCTCAGCGGGATGCTGCCCATTTGCGCCGCCTGCAAAAAGATTCGAGATGATCAAGGCTATTGGACTCAAATTGAATCATATATTCGAAAACACTCGGAGGCCCAATTCACTCACGGCATTTGCCCTGAATGCGCTGAGAGATTGTATCCAGGTCTGTGATGCGCCACGGGACCTTGTGCAACCGGACGTAGCGCCTACCTGGACTGACCGGTTGGCATCAGTCAAGTTGGCAGTTGGCATCACTTTGCTCTTCGCCCGATGAGTTGTTGAACAGTATGGATAAGGATATCTTCAACTTCGATCAAGGTAACCGATAGCTTTTGACTGGAATGGTGATGCCGCAACTTGGTTTCCGAAAAATAAGTAAATGAATTGAGGGGACTCCCATGATCAGGAACAGAAGAAGAGTATCACGACATTTATTGCTGTTTTTATAATTGGTTGTCTATTATATTATCCGGTCGTCACGACCTA
The DNA here is from genome assembly GCA_015233295.1 of Deltaproteobacteria bacterium. GTDB lineage: Bacteria > Desulfobacterota > JADFXK01 > JADFXK01 > JADFXK01 > JADFXK01. Next base: position 580 of record JADFYC010000476.1, read on the forward strand.
TGCCGAAGAGCTTCCGGCCTCGCGCCCGTCATTTTCCTGTGAACTGACATGTAGTCCTCTCGGGCGGTGGTGCGATAATAGAAACGGCACCGTAACCGATACAACCAAGAATTGATCTGGCTGAAAGACGCGTCTTGGGGCGGTTCGTATACTTAGTCCAACGCTATTATTCTAGCGGCCCCTGGCAATAGAAAAAAACGATATTGAACTGCGTGATGCCGAACAATCGGTTATTGGCTTTGACATTGGCCCCAAACGGGGCGTTGAACCCGCCGATTGATGACCAAGGGTGAGTTTCGGTCCCGAAGATGTCATCACCCGATCCGACCAACCAAGCTCAACTGCCCGGCATCACGGTTATGAGGATAGGGCTAGGCCATGGCGTTGATTAAGGCGCCTACGACTTGACCGTTCATATTCGCAGACGGCTGAGAAACGGCCTGGGACGCCGCACCATCGTCGCCATCGTGGTCATTTTTTACGGCCGGCCCTGCTGGCTTGGTTGCATTGGCACTTGACAAGGGCTGCGCCGACTGTAGGGGTGCCGGATTACCGGAAGAAATTGAGTTAATAGACATGGTGAACCCTCCTTTTAGCATTAGATGGATAGACTGAAACAAAGGCTAATCTATAGTTGGACTATTCCTATCTTTCTTATCGGCTTATTCCTTGTTTTCTTTAGTGCGAGTTTTCCGCAAAATAATCCGCATCTCATTTAAGATCAGTCAGAGGACCGGTGTTGGCACCAACCTGTTATCCGCGAACTTTGCCCCTCGTTATTCAACTCCCGCTTTCATGTCAATTCAGGTTTGCTTTCCGGCCTGGTTATGTCAATTTTGATCCAATACTTTATGATTTTTTTTAATTGCTTAGCTGATGGAAAGATGGTATATAAGAATAGGTAAAAGGGCCGTCGAGGTGGTCAATAATTCGGCCGGTAGTAAACCAACGGGATGACTCAGGGCTGCCTGCCTGGTGTTCCGGTGGCTGGCCTGCGCACCGGAAAATGATAGATTATAAACACTTCTCACCGCAACTGTTCAGGGTCCAGTCTGATCTGCTCGGACCCAAAATCCTTCTCTTCAAATCCATACCTCCGCCGCGTCTGACCGCGGCCAAAAATAACCGCCAGCAATTTTAAGTAAGGAGGAGCCTATGCACGTGACTCGTCGGGAGTTCCTAAAGATTTCCGGGATGGCCTCCGCCCTCGGCGCCCTGGCCGGCCTGGGGTTCGACGTCCTGCCGATCAAATCCTATGCCGCCGGGTTAGAGACCATGTCGGTTAAAGAGACGACATCCATCTGTCCCTATTGCGCGGTGGGGTGCGGCCAAATCGTCCAGACGGATAAGGCCACAGGTAAGATTATCAACACTGAAGGTGATTCGGATCATCCCATTAATGAAGGATCCCTGTGCGCCAAAGGAGCCGCCCTGTACCAGTTGGCCGTCAATCCGGCCCGCTGGACCCAAGTGCTCTACCGGGCTCCCTATAGCGACAAATGGGAAGAAAAAACCTGGGACTGGGCCTTGGACCGGATTGCCGTTAATGTCAAGAAATCACGAGATGCCGGCTTTGTGACCAAGAATGCTAAAAATCAAGAGGTCAACCGCACCGAGGGGATCGCCCACATCGGTTCTGCGGCCTTAGATAACGAAGAATGCTGGTTACTTCAAGCAATTATGCGCTCTCTGGGCCTGGTGTATATTGAACACCAGGCACGTATCTGACACAGCGCCACTGTAGCGGCTCTGGGAGAGTCGTTCGGACGCGGCGCCATGACCAATCATTGGATCGATATCAGGAATGCCGATTGTATCCTGGTGATGGGTTCTAATGCAGCAGAGAACCACCCCATTTCCTTTAAATGGGTCACCAAAGCTCAGGAAAAGGGCGCCACCTTGATCCACGTGGACCCGCGCTTTACCCGCACCTCGGCTAAGGCGGATATCTACACTTACCTGCGCTCCGGCACGGATATCGCGTTTTTAGGCGGCATGATCAACTACATTCTGACCAAGGACCTGTACTCAAAAGAATATGTGAATAATTACACCAATGCCCCGTTCCTGGTTTCGCCCAAGTTCGACTTCAGCGACGGTCTGTTTTCCGGGTATGACCCCAAGACCCGCAAGTACGACAAGGCCACCTGGACTTTTGAGAAAGATGAGAAGGGACGGGACAAACGTGATTTAACCATGCAAAATCCCAACTGTGTCCTGCAACGGTTGAAGAAACACTTCTCCCGGTATACCCCGGAGATCGTCTCGTCAATTACGGGTACGCCCATTCCCGACCTGCTCAAGGT
>JADFYC010000477.1:0-1773 GCA_015233295.1 Deltaproteobacteria bacterium
GAGCGAATTCCTGGCCAACATGAGCCACGAAATCCGGACTCCCCTAAACGGGATCATCGGGATGACCGAATTGACACTGGAAACGACGCTTACTGCAGAACAACGGGAATACCTGGATGTGGTTATTCTCTCGGCTGGTGCCTTATTGGCATTAGTCAATGACATTTTAGATTTTTCCAAAATTGAGGCCGGAAAACTGGATATTGAATCCGTACCTTTTCAATTGCGGGATACCCTGGGAGACATGGTCGGCGTTCTGGCCGCGCGTTCCCATGAGAAGGGGATAGAACTGGCCTATCACGTCGAAACCGACGTGCCGGACGGGCTGATCGGCGATCCAGGGCGGTTGCAGCAGATAGTTCTGAATTTGATCGGCAATGCCGTTAAGTTTACAGAGGAAGGAGAAGTGGTGCTGGAGGTAAAAGTCCTGTTCTTGACCGAGGACCGGGCTGATATGCTGTTCACCGTCCGAGATACCGGCATCGGCATTCCCCACGACAAAATTGAACATATTTTTTCACCATTTACCCAGGCGGACGGCTCGACCACGCGCAGGTATGGCGGCACCGGCCTGGGGTTGACCATCTCAGTTAAATTGGTGAAGATGATGGGCGGCCGCATCTGGGTGGAATCTCAGGAAGGTCGAGGGAGCACGTTTGGCTTTACCGTAAGCTTTGGCCTGCAAAAAGGTGAAATTGGCCGGACCATCCCCCCGGCGCCAAAGGAGCTACGAGATTTACGGGTGCTGGTAGTTGACGACACGGCCACAACCAGGCGTATAATAGAAGAAATGTTAGTAACATGGGGTGCTGTTCCCAGGACGGCGGAGAATGGCCCGGAGGCATTAACGGTTTTGGCTTCGGCTGCCAGTAACGGCTTGGAGCACCACTTGATTATCCTGGATGGCCACATGCCGGGGATGGATGGATTTCAATTAGCCACCATAATCAAGGCGCAACCCAACTCCGGGTGTGCCGGAGTTATAATGCTTACCTCGGCGGGACAATTGGAGGATGCCGACCGATGCCGGGAACTGGGACTGGCGGCATTCTTGGCCAAGCCGATCAGACAATCGGAACTACTTAATGCCATGTTAACCGCCTTGGGTGTGACGGAACCCGGCCGGGAAATCTGTGAACTGGAGGCCCGACCGACACTGCCGGATGCGCAACCAAAGCTACACATCCTGCTGGTGGAAGATAACCCAGTCAATCAAAGACTGGCTGTGGCCCTTTTGAGCAGCCGCGGCCACACCACCATTGTCTCCGCAACCGGTCTGGAAGCCCTGGCCGCTCTCGAGAAAGAAAATTTTGATATTGTTTTGATGGATATTCAGTTGCCGGAGATGAACGGAATTGAAGCCACCAAAAAAATTAGGGAAAAGGAAAAATCCATCGGCACCCGGTTGCCCATTATCGCCATGACGGCTCATGCCATGAAGGGTGACCGGGAACGCTGCCTGGACGCCGGGATGGATGGATATGTTTCCAAGCCTTTTTCTGCATCAGAACTCTTTAAAATAATCGGTGAGCTGGTCCCTGCCCCCGGAGGGACTGAAGAACTTCCGGCCCAAGATCAAACACAGTCAGAGCCGGTGTTCGATCGGGCGGAGTTCATGGAGCGAGTTTGTGGATTTCAAGAATTAGCCGTAGATTTGGTCAATACCTTTATGAGTAATCTCACCCAGTCCTTATCAGACATCCACCAGGCTATTGGTCAGGGTGATCACCGGGCTTTGCTGGCCGCGACTCACTACCTGCGCGGGGCACTAGC
>JADFYC010000477.1:1790-2870 GCA_015233295.1 Deltaproteobacteria bacterium
ACCTGGCGGCCAGGCAGGCGCATCAGGCCGCGCTGCAACTGGAACTATTGGCGCGGCAGGGTGACCTGAGGACGGCCGATCAGGCCTATGCCGAATTAAAGAATAAAATTGAATGTCTTAAACCAGCTCTGGCTTCTATATTAGATAGTTAGGATAATTTCGGCCTGGCTTGATCGGAGGGCGGGTGACTGTAAGTGGGCGAACTTGTGGACCAGAAAAAGTCAAGGGCAGAAAAAAGAGCAAGGCCCAGAGTCAGGCGCGGACTTCTACCCGGGTCTGGCCGGAGCCTCGGTCGGGCGATCAGCATTTTTCGGGGCCGGTAGTCTCGGCCAAGCCGACCACCCTGATCAAACTCAGACGGGCTAAAAGGTCAGATGCTCCTTTCGTAGCCGACCTGGCAGGGAAAGTCTTTTGCGAATATGGCCTTTATGATCAATGTCTGCCCGACTGGCTCTTTCAAGACGGGATTGTTTCCTTGATCGCCGAGATAAGAAGGCGGCCGGTAGGTATGGCGATTGTTCATATGCCGGAAAATACAAGCAACTACGGGATGGGTTTAATAGTCTATATCCTGGCCATGGCCGTTTCACCCTATTTTCAGCGGCGCGGTGTCGGTCAAGCCCTGATGCGGAGGATTATCAACGACGCCATCAAAAACAAAATAGAATATATCGTCCTCCACACTGCCGTTGCCAACCACCCGGCCATTAATTTTTATAAAAAACACAACTTCGAGGTGATCAGGTTAGTCCGGCATTACTACCCCTCTGGTCAGGATGCCTTTACCATGGTTCTGGCCTTGGATTGACGATGATGACAAATTACAAATGAAAAGTGAAAAACTCCCAGTTATGAATTGCGCGTTGCAGGTAGTGTGAAGCAGGCCGGCAACGCGTCGCCCCGGATATTAAGTGGTGTTACCGGGTCGATCTCTTTTTTGGGGGTCGGCCGGGTGCGGCCGGAAGATTGACGGAGAAGTCTCTCTTTAAGAGTAGCTCGCCATTATCTCTAAGCACATAGAAAACAACTTTGGTTGGGGTCGCCTTTGGAAGGTGGATAACGGCATTGGCCACCTTGTAA
>JADFYC010000478.1 GCA_015233295.1 Deltaproteobacteria bacterium
GAGGCGGGTCATTGCCGAGACCGGGGCCGGGCAACATGGCCTGGCCACTGCCGCGGTTTGCGCCAAGCTGGGGATGGAGTGCGTGGTCTACATGGGAGCAAAGGACTATGAACGGCAACGGCCCAATGTATTCTGGATGGAGCGGTTAGGAGCCACGGTGGTCGAGGTGAAGGAGGGCGGTCAAATCTTACGGGACGCCATCAACGCGGCCTTGCGCGACCAGTTGACTAATCCTACGGACACCCACTATCTCCTGGGCACGGTTTGCGGACCCCACCCCTATCCGGTCATGAATACCTATTTCCAGAGCGTGGTCGGCCGGGAGGTCAAGGCCCAGATAATGAAGCAGGCAGGTAAGTATCCTGATTATCTGGTCGCCTGCGTTGGAGGTGGTAGCAACGCCATGGGCTTGTTCTATGAGTTCTTAGACGATGAGTCCGTCAAAATGGTCGGGGTAGAGGCGGGAGGCGAGGGCATTGAGGAAGACAGCCGGAAGTGTCGGCACGCCGCCCGGATGCAGTCCGGCCATCCCGGTGTCTCCGAAGGATTCAAGTCTCTCTTTCTGCAAAATGATGACGGCCAGATCAAAGATACATCCAGTATCTCAGCCGGGCTGGACTACTCCGGTGTCGGTCCTCAGATCGTCTATCTGCGGGACACCGGCCGGGTTCGGTTCACCTACGCCACTGATGATGAGGTACTGGCCGCCTACGACCTCGTGGCCAGGTCGGAAGGTGTTTTCCCGGCCTTAGAGTCTGCCCACGCTTGTGTTGAGGTAATTAAGATGGCTCCTCAACTTTCCCGTGATGAGATAATTGTTTTCAACTGTTCCGGCCGGGGCGACAAAGATCTATTTATTGTGGCGCCTCTCTTAGCCAAGGATAACTTCACGGCCTTCCTCCGCAAAAAGGTGGATGAACTGGGCAGGTAGGCACCTTCTCCAATCATGTGTGGAACACCTATGAAAAATCAAGAGATAAAGATAATGTCCCATCTGGTTGCCGGGTATCCCAGCCTGGCCGAGAGTGAGAAAATCGCCCTGGCTATGGCCGAGGCAGGTGTCTCTTATATTGAAATTCAGATCCCCTTTTCCGATCCGGTAGCCGATGGGCCGACCATTGCCGCGGCTAACCGACATGCCCTGGATCGGGGCACTTCGGTGAGCGACTGCTTTGAGCTGATGGCCCGGCTTAAGGAACGGATGTCCATCCCCCTTTTGTTCATGTCATACTACAACATTCTCTTCCGGCACGGGGTCGACGCCTTCTGCGCCCGAGCCGCCGCGGCCGGTTGCTGGGGCCTGATCGTGCCGGACATCCCCTATGATGAAGAGCCGGGTAACGGTTATTTAGCCGCCTGCGCCAAATGGGGCCTGAATCCCATTTTGGTCATCTCGCCCATTACGCCGCCTGACCGGTTGCGGGCTATTGGAGAAATGGCCAAAGGCTTCGTTTACTGTGTCTCCGGTTTTGGGATCACCGGCCAGGAGCGGAACGTCTCAGATGAAACCAGGGACTACCTGGCCAGCGCCCGACAACACATCTCCCAGCCCCTGGCCCTGGGCTTTGGTATTTCCAGCCGGGACCAGATTGCCGCCGCGGCCGAACTGGCCGACATCGTGGTTATCGGCAGCAAAATCATCAATCTGTACAACCAGGGCAGTGAATCGGAAGGTCTGAAGAATATTATCGACTTCCTGCACATCAGTTAGAAGAAAGCATTCCGGTAGAGGACGCAGAGGACTCGTGGAGAAGGCAGGGGTTTTAAGGACGCAGGTCGGTTTCAATATACACCAACATGCTGAAATAAAACCCCATGATCAACTTCTGAGAAGCCCCGGCGCCCTCTTTTTTTCCCCTCGGCGTCCCCAGCGGGATGCCTTTTCAAAGTCCCAAAGGGTGTTGTCGGATTTTGATTTCGGACGACTATAATCTTTAGGTTGCAGCCCTTATGAGGCTGTGATACAACACACCTCCGTGTCGAGACACTTTCCCGGAGGGAGGCCGAATGAAAAAGAAATTTAAGGAGGTACCGGTTAAAGACCTGCGCGGAACCTGTGCCGGCAGTGCCTTTAAATTTAATGACACCAGTGAAGTGGCCCCACTTAAGGAACCCATCCTGGGTCAGGATCGGGCGGTCCGGGCCCTGCAATTCGGCTTTGGGATGAATGGGCTGACTTATAACATTTACGTTGCCGGGCCGGACAACTCCGACCTGATTTATATCGCCCGAACCATGGCCGAGGCTGAAGCGGCGAAAAAGAAAGCCCCGCCCGATTGGTGTTATGTATACAACTTCAAGGATCCTGAGCATCCCCTGGCCCTCCGGCTACCCAAGGGGAAGGCCCGAGAATTCAAAAAAAGTATCGATGAACTCATAGAAGTGCTCAAAACTGAAATCCCCGACCTGTTTGTGTCCGAAGACTACGCTAACCGCAAAGACGAGATTATCCGGGAAACGAATAAAGAAAAAGTAAGAATTATGGGCGCGTTCGAAGACCGGGTCAAACGGGACGGGTTTATATTGAATATCAGCCAGGTGGGGATGATGATTGAACCGGCTCGGGAAGGCCGGGCCATCAGTGGGGACGAGTTACGTGATCTCGATGACCAGATCAAGACGGAGTTGCGGTTAAAGAGCGAGGCCTTGCAGGCTGAGATGAACGCCGTGGCCCGGCGGATGCACAAGCTGGACCAGGAGATGAAAAAGCGGATCCAAGACCTGGACCGGAGGGTTGCCCTTTACCGGGTGGGGCATCTTCTCGACGATTTACAAGACGCAAATAAAGACCAGCCCGCGGTGCTCAAGTATCTAAAGTCGGTCAAAGAAGATATTATATTGAATAT
>JADFYC010000479.1 GCA_015233295.1 Deltaproteobacteria bacterium
TCCACACATGGCTCCCTTAGACTAACATCTTGATTTGTTTGGTGCCTGGGACGAGAATCGAACTCGTACAGCCACGAGGACCGAGGGATTTTAAGTCCCTTGCGTCTACCAGTTCCGCCACCCAGGCGAGATGACTATCCACCAAACTTAATAAAACCCAAAAAGGATAGGTGATGTATACAAAAAAAAATGTCCCGGGTCAACCATAAACTGACATTTATCAGAGCCTGTTAACAATTTGGGACAGCCGCTCGCAAAATCAATGGCTGAATTCGCATTACCCTGTTCACTCAAGGCCTGGCCGACGGGCCCGGCAACTCCCCCCAGGCGATCATCCTCAGTCTCGGTAAGGGGTAGCATAATCGCCGATTGATCCTCATCGGCCCAAAGTCCGTGTCCTGGGAAAAGCTGCTGACCTGCTATTTGGGCTGACCGCCGACCTCTGGTGGCTTATGATTCTCCACCCAGGGCGGGATAGGTCGGGGCTCATGTTTGAAGGCAGACCCGAGAACCTGGAGCAGGTATCCGGCCATCCGGTCCCCCTGAATAGCCGTTGACCACTGCTTGATCCGGGTTGAGCCGGTGGGAGATGTCGGACCCAATGAAATACGCCGACCCAAGGCCCGGCGGAGGGCATCCACCGAACCGGCCCGGAAGATCTCTCCTCGGTCTGCCCCGTTCAGCAGGTCGGAAGCACCGCATTTGTCACTGCAGATCACCGGAACACCCTGCATCAGGGCCTCATTAACCACCGCTCCCCATCCGTCCCATCGGCTGGGCAGGATCAAAAGGTCGGCCGCGGCAAGCAGTTGAGTGGATATAGAATTGGGATAATTCCCCCGAAAGTTGACGCGGTCAGATATCTGCAATTCCGCGGCCAGTGCCGCCCAGCTAGTCAGTTCGGTCCCATCCCCAATAACCTCTAATTGCCAATCCAGGTGGGTTAACCCGGCCAGCGCCTTCAAAAGCAGATCCCCCCCTTTACGATGAATACACTGGCCGATGAAAATCAGATTTACGCCCTGATCATGTTTCCTTTGGGCTACCGCCGCGGCCGGGATGCTCTCCGTAGGCTCGGCTACATAACAATATGGGAATATTACCCGATTGGAATAACCGCACATCTGAAACCATTTGACTCCAAGCCCGCCCATGGCCAGGATAAAACCTATGCGCCAACGCTGAATCCAGGCCGTCGTCTGCCCCAAGGCCAGCCGAGCCCAGCCCCGCCAGCCTCGCCAGTCTTTGGCCTCGGATAAGAGTCCCAGGCGGCCCTTCCCGGCCAGACACGAATAAAAAGCCCTGGTCACCAGGGGCAGAGTGCGATCTGGGGAAAAGATGTGGACACTTTCTCCCGGCCGATAGGCCAGCAAATCCTTAATGGTTCCGGCATCAGGACAAACCAGCAAGTTGGCTTGACCCACCTCCGGAGTGTCCCACCCCATTTTTCGCCGCCATTCAGGGATAGGATTTTCAACCACCCAGTTAACTAAGCAATCTTTCCGTTCCGCTAAGGCCCTGATCACCGGAGCCTGGATGTGGCTGGGCATGTTTTGCCAAAAGGTGATTATCATTTTAACTCCTGGGGCCAAGGCGGGCCCGGAGGCAAGTTTGCGCCAGGCTGAGCCCGAAGAATTCTCTCATAAAAATTGACATAATCCTGGGCCACGGCGTCAAGCGAAAATCGAAGCCCGATGTGCTCGCTGGCCGCCTGACCCTGCCGGCGTCGGATGGTCTGGTCGGTTAGCAAACCGGTAATGGTGGCAACGAATCCCGGGACATCATCATTCAAGTGTCTGGGCAGGAAGTTCTGGGCCTGATCAAAAACGGCAATGCCGGGATGATCGGAGGCCACCACCGGCAATCCTGCGGCCATCGCCTCAATGACGACCCTGGGGGATCCGTCATATTTTGTTGGGTAAATGAGCAAATCAGCGGCATGGTAATAAGAGACGAAGGTCTCCCGATCCATCGTCGGCACGATCCGAATAAGCCGGGTCAAATCAGCCTCGGCCGGCATCCGGTGAAGTCGGGCCCGTTCCAGTTCACAATCCGGTCCGATAGCCGCTAAGATGACTGGGAAGCCCCTGACGTCGAGTTGCTTGACCACTTCCGCGGCGATGAAAAAACCCTTAGGAGTGCCCAGTTCTCCCACAAAAAGCAAAACGAACTTGTCTTCCGGCAAGCCCAGTACCGTCCGGTCAACCGAGGTTGTGGTTAAGCGCCCGGTATCTACGCTGTTGGGGATAACCGAAAACTTTTTTCTAAAACCAGCCAATCTACCCGGCGCATACCACGGAATCAATCCCGGGGCCTGAGCGACCAGGTGGTCGGCTGTGACGATCAGGCCTGTTTGAACCAGGGCGTTGATCAAAAACAGCCTGGTCTGAGCCAACCGGAGCCGGGCGGCCAGGGTTAAATGCCCGTAAACCTCTTTAACGGCGTAGGCGCAAGGAGAATATAATGACGACACGGTGATCACCGGATTTTTTCTATGCCGGAGACAGAACATGGGCAGCAGGAAGCCAAAGGTGTCATGCAGGATGACCGGCCCGGAGGCGGACGAAATCAGATCCTGGACCAAGCGGTAGAGCTGGTAGAGTCTTAGAAAAGGGTGCATGGGCGGGAGAACGCGAATCTCAAGGTTGGGGTGGCGATCAGCCATAGCCTCTTCTCCACCCGTTTTCCAGAAGATAATGGTCAGGCGTTTGGCCGCCGGGGCGACTTTGGCCAGGGTCAGAGCCACGTCTTCATAACGGTTAAAGATGGGTAAGAAAAAGATGATTTCGGTGTTTGGCAATGACGTCTTGATGGGGTGTTTTTCCATATTCAGTCTGGTGTCTTT
>JADFYC010000047.1 GCA_015233295.1 Deltaproteobacteria bacterium
AAACGATCCTGGAAATAACAAATTGAAAGTCCTCTTGACAGAACTGGAAAGCCGGCAAAAATGAGCTCTCTCCGAATGAACACAAAACATCACATCATTTTGATCTGTTGCGCAGCTCTGTTGGCCGGTTTACCGGTTCCCGCTGCCGCCGCCGACGATTCCCCGGCCCGCCGTCATCTGATTATGGGACTAATCTATGCTATTAAGGGAATGCCGGATCGAGAGGAAGCCGAATATAAAAAAGCCATCTCTAAAAAACCGGACCTGGCTGAGGCCCATTTCGCTTTGGGTTTTCTCTATGCGCAAAATAATATGGGTAAGCCGGCCAAAGAGCAGTTTGAGGCCGCCATCAAATACAAACCCAACTTCTCCTTGGCCTACTATAATCTGGCTATTATCTGCTTTGCTGAAAAGGATTCATTTGACAAGGGCGTCGAATACATGCAACGGGTCTTCAAATTCAAACCGGATTATCCCGAAGCCCATTTTGAGTTAGGTGTGGCCTTCGGAGGCCGGGGGGAACTTCAAAAAGCCATTGAGGAGTATGAAGAAGCAGTCAAATACAAACCGAGTTTCTGGCGGGCTTATCAAAACATGGGTACCACCTATTTGTTAATGAAGCAGTATCAGAAGGCCGCCTCATGTTTTAGGAAGGTTATAGAGATCAAACGAGATTCACCGAGCGCTTTGGTCAATCTAGGCAACATTTACCTGCAAACCGGAGTCCTGGACCAGGCTATCGAATCTTATAAGGCAGCCATTACGGCCCAGCCGGAACACCTCAAAGCGCACTATAACCTGGGGATGTGCTACCGCAAAAGCGGTGACACCTTCGCGGCCGTCGAGCACTTCTTTCTGGCCGGTCAAATCTGCCTGAAGAATGGAGATAAGGCGGGAGCTCAAAAATGCCTGGAGGTCATCAAGGAGACCGATCCCAACTCCAGACGCTATACCGAACTCCAGGACATGATTAATTCCTGAGTCTGATTAACAGGAAGGTAAGGCTGCCACCAGACTAATATTGCGGATGGTGATGCCTTTTGAATGCTCTGTGGTCGGAAGCAAGGTAAAAGATGAACATAGAAGATTGGTTGGAAATATTTTTAAACGTTAGTAGGGGTTTTCGGGGGCAGTGTGGATGTTCACGTTCCCTCATCTGCGCCGACCTTTGATCACGATTATTTTGGGGCTTTCAATAGGGCAACATGTGAGAAAAACCTGGTTCCCACTAATTACCCTGGCATAGTTATTTTTGGGGGTCATGGCATTCAATAGCTTAGCCTCTTCCGCTTTGTTAGGAGAATCCGGCAAGTCTTTAGAGCTATCAGCGTATTCTCCGACTAAGACATAGTCAAACCGATCAAGCGCCTGGTGTATATCTTTATGATTGAAAATTTCGTAGGGAACTTTAAGTTTATTTAAATCAGTTTGGTGGATTCTCAGTTCTGCTGCGATTCCGACGCTCCCCCCAGGCCGATTCTTTGCCATTTTATTCATATATGCTATGGCAAAAGTCCGGTTATCAACAGGAATCCCCGTAGAAAGAAGATCATAGAGACTAGAGTACCAGAGAAACCCAAAGTAACCGACTAACATTATTATTGGCAAGGAGTATATTAGGTTCCTGACCAGACGTTTTTTGATTTTTAAATAAAGGACTAACTTTTGGAAAAACAAAAGGACAAAATATATTCCCGCAGCAGCGAATATGGCAAAAAATGGATATATTACTATAAAATTCCTGTGAAAGCCCACACACTGTTGAGACATTAAAACTAAGTATCCTAGAGGAAAGGATAGTATAATAATAGCTGCATATGGGTACCGCCAGACGGTCACCAGTATTCCTACGAAGCAGTAATAATAGGTGAACGAATCAAGATTTGAGGCTATCCGTTTAAGCTGCAACATAAAGTGCTTCATGCCTGGCTCGACGGTATTGGCCCCATGCCCGGCCACCATGTAGTGACGCACTTCATACCCGGATTGCATTAGGAAGTCCCTTAAATCGAACACTGCATAAGGATTAATACACAGGAACACCACGGGTGGAACTATAAATATGAGTAACATCCCCAACGGCCTGCTAAAGGTTATTTTCCGGATATTAATCATAAAGGCGATGGTTGGTACGACCATTGATATTACGGCGTTATATTTGTTGGCCGTCGCCAGGCCCACACACACCAAAGCAAGAATCAGATATTTTAGTTCCTTAGTGCAGTGAAATCGGAAAGAAAACAGTACCACAAGCAGCACGAAGAAAGAAAAAGGGAGATCGGTAGTGATCCGTATTGAATGGTAAATATGGAAAGCCAACCCCGACATGATTAATGATGCAAGTATCGCGACCCATTTTCCATATGCCCTCAATGCGATCAGGCCGACGACAGGGACACTTATTGTCCCCATGAGAACTGTTAGCGCCCTATTCCACAAATAGAATGACGGATGGGATATGGTCCAGTTCCATCCGGTGTCGATATTGATAAGTATCTCATCAAGGTTAGTTAAGCCAATGTACAGGCCGTCTATGCCCTCCCTGCCCATCAGGAAATAGTAATGAAGAACATCAACCACCAGACATGCGTAGATCATAAATGATGGATAGTTAAAAAAATGTGGGTTAAGGTCGCCAGTCTTCAGAATCCTTAAAGCGGTGCTGGCGATCTGGGGTTCATCCCAATGGCGCCAATACAGGTAGGGAAGTCCGTCACTAGCTCCTAATATCCTCACGGTGAACGCATAGAACGTGATCACCATCATGGCCCAAAAAAAAGCTGTATCACGGCGTTCGACGGAGCTAATTATTGACTTTATTTTATTGTTACACCACATCAACCTTTTCCTTCAAGCCAGGCGCATCGCTATAGTTTTCCGAGAGTGCGAGGATTTATCCGGAATTTGCTTACTTACCGCTTTGATATAGGAGATGAGTTTCCCATTGTCAAGACAAATTTTTTTGGCATTCCTGAGGTGAAAAGCCCTCTCGATCTCTGAAAGGTCCAAGCTAACATCCGTCCACGGTTGTCCATTTTCACACGGGAAGTGAGCCTCGGCCGATCATCCCGATTCCTGGATATGCCCAGGACGTTTGCACAGGTTGAATAGATCCTCGTCGGGTTCAAACATAGATGGTCAACGGATACCTTTTGAGATTTTCTTTGACTACATCAATATAGATAGGACTCATGGCCAAGGCGAGATGCCGGATATGTAACTGGTCAATCAGGTCGAGTCCACCCACGGGTCGACCGTGGATCCGGATGCCCCATACGGCCTGGTTCTCATCGAGATAGGCGGTGATTTCTTTAGGATCAAAACCGCCCAGCCAAGGGGCAAACAGGCCGGTAGCAGATAAACCGAAAATGGCAAAATTTTCAGCCCGTCCCAGGGCGGCCTCCCTAGCCTGAGAAATGAGTTCTATCCCGCGCCGGGCCAACGCTTCGTTCCGTCTGGCCACGGCCAGGTTCTCGTCAAAGCAGTTTCCTAACCTATCAAGTGGGCCGTCCACCTTGGACAAAGCCAGGAACATCGGCACACCCACCTCTCGGACACCCACCACCCGGAATCCCGCGGCACTCGCCAGGCTCTTCAAGGTCTCTACGGTAAACTTAGAAAGATGATCTATGCAGAACATATCTCCAGGATTATAGGCAAAATTTGGCACGCGGATAAACAAGTACCCAGTCGGTTTGAGAGATCGCCAGGCCCAACGCAACAGGTCAAGGGGATTGGGCACGTGCTCTAATACGCCTAAGCCCACGACCAGGTCGTAAGTTTCCGCGGCCGCCTCAAAGGCCTGATAACCCGTGGGAATGACTTCAGCCAGCGGCAAATTGCGCCGTAATGACTCCAAAGCGGCACTGGGCTCCAGGGCGGTGATGCTCCACTGGGGGAGTCCGGCGGCCAGGTGAGTCAGGAAATGCCCTTTACCCGCACCCACTTCCAGCATGGCTCCTTTTTCGGCCAGGCCGATCATCTCCTGCAACAACGTATAGGACCGCCGGGCCTGAGACATAGCGGTCAATGGAGTAAAACTCTTCACCCCGGCCTCTTCCCGATGCATCATCAAGCGATAAGTATGACGGTAGAATTCATCCGTGTCGCCGCGGGTCCCGGCCGCATTATAAATAAGTCCACATTCTCGGCAGCAACGGTTATCGATGACGGCATAGGTGACGGCCATGAAATCGGAGGTGACCGCCGGCCCCGCATATAAAGGATACAATGACTCATGATGGTCTGATCCACAGATGGGGCAGGTTGCGTTAATCTCAGCCATGATCAATCTCCTTCACCTTTCCAGGCCAGGGCTTCGACCATTTTCCTGGCCAGGGAATTAAGCACCGGAATCCGATAAAGCAGTCGTTTGATCCCAGGGTGGGTGGACAAGTTGGCGTTTTTGACCACCACTCGGGCCAGGCCCCGGCTAAATCCGGCCCGGGTAAAAAAGGCATTCATCGTCCGGGGCGTGAGGTAAAGGTTAAAAGGTCGTTCTTCCTTAAATAGCCATAATCCGATATTGGCATAACAGGTCGTCAGCCAGATCAGTCCTCCAGGCTTGAGCAGGCTATGAATGTTTTGCAGCGCGGCCAAGGGTGAACTCATGGTGCTGAACACGTCGAAGACGGTCACAACGTCAAAACTATCTTTTTCGAGAGACGTGGCCGCCGCGTCCTCCTCCCGAATATCCAGGCCGTAATGATGCCGGCCATACTCGGCCAGGACTGAGGAAATATCTATCCCTTGGACCTGGAACCCCCGCTTCCGGGCCTCATCAATAAATATCCCGGTGGCACAGCCCACATCCAGTAATTTGCCGCCGCCAAAATTCATTTCCCGCAGTTGATCTAACCGGCGGTTGGCCAACTCCCGTCTCCAGACCTCCCCTTGCTGGTAATGCTCGACAAAAGTCCGCCCGGACGGCAGCCGCGTTTCCCCTTGCCAGCAAGCCATCCTGACCTCTTCGGGAAACATGGGAAACTGCCGGACGAGCCCGCAGGACCGACAATGAACCAGTTGTCGTCCTGATTTTTTAAATAATTTTTCAAACGACCCGTGCCCACAAAGGGGACAGGCAGCACAATCTTCATTCATCTTGAAATCACTTAGAGCTGCCATAAACCACATGGCGAGGAATAAATTAAAGAGACGAAAAGCGTAACGCTAAGGGCGTAATGATTTTTCGTACAATTATAGTGCGCTGTTATTTATTTTGTCAACCCAGGCCCGGAGGGGGAATATTGATCATTTGTAAGGGAACACCGGAACGAATGACAATTTTTGTCAAATAGTTTCCGTTTGATATCTAAGGCGCATAAGGGCCGGCGGACAAACCGTGGTCCAACAATTCCTTCGTTCGTCTAACAGGATGTTCTAACGACGAATTTACCAATGTTTTATTTCCCGCCCCATTAACCTGGTGATGGCACACTTCCTGCTTACAAATTTAGAAGGCAAATAAAAAGTCAAAAAATATTTTTATTAACCGGACACTTCTGGAGTTAATCGCGGCGGGACACATGGGGATGATAACGGTCCGGTAATTGTTGGCAATATTGTCAAACAAAGAATTTAACGATGGGACTCGGGAGGACCAACAATGATGACAACTGAAAAGAGCCACAAGGGTTTTACCTTGATCGAATTGATGATCGTTATCGCTATCATCGGTATTTTGGCGGCGGTTGCCATTCCTCAATTCATGGCCTACAAGGTCAATGCCAACAATGCCACTGCAGAAAGCGACGTGCGGACCCTCCAGACTGAATGTGAAGCCATCTTTGCAGACTGCGACTCTTACCCACAGGCAGTTGCGGCAACCACATGGCCGGCGACCATGCCTTTGACAGCTGGGGGAACCTGTCCCTCGCCCCCTCGGCACTTCCAATTGTCCAGGCACGTCACGATGGCGCTTTTCAACTAATAGGGTTATGGGCGAAAGCTTTCCCGAATCTGCGTTAAAGCCAACCTACCACATCAGTTAACCGGCGTCGCACACCAAATTCTCGTCTCCTATTGCCTGTTCCTGCGAATATATTATCCTGTTATTTGTTTGCGAAGCCGGCCGGAAAAGAAATATCTGTTATTTTCAAGCGGCCGCCGGATAGGGTGACAAATTTTGTCAAATAGTTTCCGTTTTTTGTTCCAAGCGCATAAGGGCAGGTGGAGAAAACTTGGTCCAACAGTTCCTCTGTTCCTCTAATAGGGTGTTCTAACGACGAATTTACCCAGGATGTTTTTTCCCTCCCGTTGGTTTGATGATGGCACACTTCCTGCAGATGTAATAAAGCAAATAAAGAGTCAAAAAAGATTTCCGCGTGTATACATTTTTATTCGATGCGAGGACAAAGGGGGGGTGATAAAAGTCTGGTGATTGTTGTCAATAATGTCAAACACAGAATTTAACAACAGAATTCAGGAGGACCAACAATGATGACAAAAGTCAAGAACCATAAAGGTTTTACCTTGATCGAATTGATGATCGTTATCGCCATCATCGGTATTTTAGCGGCGATTGCCATCCCCCAATTCGCGGCTTACAAGATCAGCGCCAACAATGCCGCAGCGGAAAGCGACGTGCGGAACCTCCAGACTGAATGTGAAGCCATCTATGCCGACTGCGACTCTTACCCCCTTGCAGTTCCAGCTGGGGTCACAGGGCCAGCGACATTATCTCTGCAAGCAAATGGGGCAGCCTGCCCCACTCCGGCTCGGAATTTCCAAGTATCTAAGGGCGTCAAATTAGCGATTGTGGCTAACTAATAATGATGTTACAGCTTGAACTTTTCCAAAATCGCGGTATTCAGCCTTAACTATAGGAGGGTGCAAATGAAAAAGTTAACAATGGTTCTGACCATCATCGGCTTATTGGCCGGGATTGCCACCTTTGTTTTTGCTCAAGCAACATATCCTTATTTGGGTTACGCCATCTGCGGTGTCCATTCGGATGGGACTAAAGTCTGGAAGTGTACTACAGCCTCGCCCACACTGTGGTATACTACGTGTACTAAAAGCCAGGGCTCTTTAGACACAGGCCTTACTTCGAACAGCAGCAGCACTTGATAGCCTCCCGTTGCCGGTGTGTTAGACATAATGTATGCCAAGATCGGGGTTACAACCAACCTACTTCCTCAGATCAACCGGAGGTAGGTTGGTTGAGCTTTAACGAGATGAAGGGCTCGATCTAGGAATCCAAACAACCTTTGATCCAAAAAGCAGCCACATACCTTTCATAGATATTTCTACGTCCTCCCAGGTGTGCTTCATGGCAGACAGGACAAATGGTGGCCATCGAATTTGAAAACCTGACTAAGGTCTACCAAACAGGGTTAAGAAGAAAAACAGTTGCGGCCCTGACCAATTTCTCTCTGTTCGTTGAGGAGGGAGAGGTTTTTGGTTTTCTTGGCCTAAACGGGGCCGGAAAATCCACAGCGATTAAAATATTGCTGGGCCTGATTAACCCCACCAGCGGCCGCGCCACAATCTTCGGACAGCCCGGCAGTGATCCGGCGGCGCGGCATCGTATCGGTTTCCTACCGGAAAATCCTTACCTCTATGAACATCTCAACCCCAACGAACTCATCTCTTTCGCCGCAGGCGTGGCTGGCAAGAACCGTCGTGAGGTTATTAGCCGGGGCCGGGAGTTACTGGAGCGTCTCAGTCTAACCGAGGTGATGACACAACCTGTGCGGCTTTTTTCTAAAGGGATGACTCAGAAGATGGGCTTCATCATGGCCATCATTCATGATCCGGATGTGATAATTTTGGACGAACCGATGAATGGTCTGGATCCCCTGGGGCGTCGTATTGTGGCTGATATCATCACCGAACTGCAAGCCCGGTCCAAAACTGTTTTCTTTAGCTCCCATATTCTTAATGACGTTAATCGGCTGTGTCGACGGGTGGCCATCATTCACCGGGGCAGTCTTCATTACCTGGGAAGGGTTGATGAACTCTACGACGGCGCATTTCGCTATCGCATCCGATTGAAGGGACCGGTGTCCGGATTAACCGGCTTTTCGGCCCCCCTTATGGGGAATATGGAATTCCCGGAGTTGCTCTGTCCACAGGAAGAACTTATCCCTACTATTGAACAAATCAACAACGCTAAGTTTGTGATTCTCTCGATTGAACCGGAACGGGAAGAGCTGGAGGATGTCTTTATCAGGATTGTCACAGAAGGACAAAATGAACCGATTTCCTAACATCTATCACCTGGCTGTTATTACTTTTAAAGAGGGCATCCGCAACCGGGCTCTTATCGGCGTCTTCATCATCAGCCTGGTAATGATGGTTATGAATGTCGCCTTCATTAGCTTCTTCATGCGGGATTTGGGCAAAGTCTCGGTTGATTTGGGCCTATCCACCGTGTCTTTGGCCGGGCTCACCCTGGTTTTATTTATCGGACTCAATCTGATCAGCAAGGACCTGGATAAAAAAACCATCTTCCTCATCTTGAGCCGGTCCGTTTCCCGAACCCAATATCTATTAGGGAAGTTCGCCGGGTTGATGGTGCTTATCATTATGTCCATGGCCATTATCGGCCTGGTTTCATTTTTGTCTATTTTCCTGATTAAATCGTTCCTGGCCGTGGGGTTCTTTGCCAAAAATTTTTCATGGTTGACTTTTTTCTTGGCTTGGGGGATGTCGGTGGTGTCATTGATGACCCTGACGGCGGTCGGCTTTCTGTTTTGCACCCTGACGTCTCATGTTTTTGTGGCCATGGTCATTACCTCCATGGTCTATTTGATCGGCCAGTCTCTACCTCATATCCAGGAACTGGTCCTGGCCCGGCAACAGGTCCTAAAGGTCTCCGACACCATGAAGATGATTATCCAGATTCTATATTATATCATGCCGAATTTCAGCCTGTTCGATTTCAAACTTCAGGCCGCCCACGGGTTACCGGTGGATCCTGGTCACATTCTCTGGGCTGTCCTTTACGGCTTGGTCTACACCACAGTTTGCCTCTGGCTGGCGGATCTTGTTTTTAAGAAAAAGGAATTCGTCTAATGAACTGGCGGTGGCTAACCCTGATCGTCATCCTCCTGGCTATTCAGGTCACCAGCCTGACGAAGTTAAGGATATATTATAAGCAGACAGAAGACATCCAACGCACAATTCCATTACCCTCGGAAAATTTCCTTAAACTCATCAGGCTGGAATTTAGCGGATTATTGTCCGACTGTATCTTCATGCAAGCTCAGGAGACGCTGGGCAACCGCCAGACCAGGGAGATAACCCCGGAGACTTCTAATCTGGTCATGGCCTTGATTGACCGGACCGTGGCCATTGATCCATACTTTCTTGATCCATATTATCTGGCCCAGGCGTTTGTCTGGTCTTCCAAAGGGCCCGATGAGATCAGTCGAATCAACCAGTTGTTGATCAGCGGGGCAGGATACCGCACCTGGGACCCGGATTTGCTTTTCTATGCGGGATTCAACTGCTATTTCTTCTTAAAAGACTACCGGCAAGCAGGTGACTTATTTAGTCAAGCCGCCAAAATCCCCGGGGGATGGACCGGGCTGGCCGGGCTGGCCGCTAAAATGTATCAGAAGGGCCGTGACACCGCGTCCGGCATCGTCCTGCTTAAGAGCATGCTCCTCCGGACCACGGATAAGGAAATTCGTAAATATCTCGAAGCCAGATTAGACCTGTACCAAAAAATGTATTACTTAGAATCGGCAGTTCAAGTCTACCAGGAAAGATTTCTGACTCCACCTCGGCAAATCGAGGAATTGGTCGCCGCCGGTATCATTCCATCCGTTCCCGTCTCCCCTAAAGGACAAAAATTTTATCTGGATATCCAAGGGAATGTCGACATTGAAAGAGAAGCTGCCCCCAAGAATAAGAACGTTGACAAGTAGATTTTCCATATTCTTCCCGTATACCCTGATCACACTCCTGGCCGCCATTGCTTACGCCCCGTCTTTCAGCGTTCCCTTCATATTTGATGATATAACAAACATTTGCGACAAGGCTCTAATCTATAATCCGGGAAGCCTGAAGGATTTTTTCTTCTATTCCAACCGGCCGGTGGCCGATTTGGTCTCTTGGTTTAATTACCAAACAGCCTACCTGAATGTAAGGTGGTATCATATCACCAACCTGGCCATCTACTTGATTACCGGATTCATACTTTTCCACATCTTAGTTAAAACAATTTACCGGGAAAGACTGCTGGAGCGGTTTGGAAGCCGGCGAGACTGGATAGCGGTTATCCTGACCCTGCTTTTCATGGTGCTACCGGTCCATACCCAGGCCATTACCTACATCGTCCAGGGGCGCATGACCGGGCTGGCCACCATGTTTTATTTGGCCAGCCTGGCGTTGTTTGTGGCCGGAATGGAGCGCCAAGGCAGTCAAAGCCGGCTTTATTACCTCGGCTCCTGGTCTAGCTTGCTGCTGGCCATGGGGAGCAAAGAGATCGCCATTACCGCCCCGGCTATGATCTTATTGTACGATTTGTTTTTCGTCTCCAGATGGGACCGGTCAAGCCTGGCCAAACGGAAGTGGGTTCACCTGGCGCTGTTTTCAACCATTGGGTACGTTATCTGGCTTCAGTTCCATTTTAACTATGGTCCATCCGTCGGAGTGGGATTAAAGGAGGCTTCTGCGGCTTCCGGGACGATCAGCGTTAAACCATTTAACTATTTGATAAGCCAGTTTGAAATAATTATATATTACCTTAAACTACTAGTCTGGCCCACCGGGCTTAGATTGGATTATTATTGGCTCCCGGCCAAAAATCTAACCGAGTTTAGGGTCTGGGGTAGTTTCCTCCTCATTCTCGGGGCGGTCATCTTAGCGGTCAGGTTGTCCAAACGAAGCCGGTTGATGTCCTTTGGCATCTTCTGGTATCTTATTACGTTATCGCCCGAATCTAGCTTTATCCCCCTGGCCGATCTTGTTTTTGAACACCGAGTTTATCTGCCATCGGTGGGGTATATTTTTTTCCTGGCCGGATTGGCCGATGAACTGCTCAAATTACCGGCCGTGATAAGGCGCCCCAAGGTGGTATTGACGTCGGTCATCCTGATCCTGGCCATTTATGCCGGGCTGACCTTTTCCAGAAACCAGATGTGGACCGACCCGTTAGCCTTCTGGGAAGATAACGTCGCCAGATCTTCCGGTCTTTTTCGTCCGCTGAGCAATTTGGGAGCCATTTATTTCATTCAAAACCGGGTTGAAGATGCCCGGCGGGCCACGGAACAGGCCTTGTCCATAAGACCTCATTCCAACACTTTGTCAAATCTGGGTTTGATATATAGCCGCCTGGGCCAATCACAGCGAGCAAAGGCTGTGATTGAGCAGGCCCTAAAGATAAACCCTAATAACGCTAGTGCATTGTTCAATCTGGCGCATGAAATACACGAGCAAGGCGACACCCGGCAGGCCATTGAGTTGCTGGAAAAAGCCATAAAAAATGAGCCATGGCAAACCAACGCTTATGTCGCCCTGGCCAGGATGTGGGTAACGCTGGGATCCAGCGAGAAAGCCGTGGCGGTGCTGCGTCGGGCCCTCCTGGATAACCCCAAAAATCATCTAACCTTTAACGAGCTAGGCCACACTTACAAAGACATGGGTCTGATTTCGCAAGCCAAAGAAAACTTTTTGGAAACTATTAAGATCAAACCAGATTTCAAGGAGGGCCGGATCGCCTTAATTGACATCTACAGGTCTGAGGGTGACGCCCTCTCCGCCGTGAAGGAATATCTGGCGTTGTTGGACTGGATGCCGGAAGACGCCGACGCCCTCAGTGGCCTGGGGGCACTTTATGTTGCCATGTATGAACTACCTCAGGCCGAAAAAATCTTGCTTAAGGCTTATAGGTTGCATCCGAATAATCAAGACGCTACTTACAATCTGGGAACATTGTACTACACGCTGGGGCAACTCGATTTGGCGAGAGAATTCTATTTAAAGACCTTAGCTCAGGTTAGTACCCAGGAAAAACTGGGCGAAGTTCTCAATGCCTTGGGATTGTGCTACCTGAACACTGACCGGCCAAAAGGGTCTCTGGGCTACTTTGCAGAATCAATTGATATTTGTCCTAATAATCCTGAAACCCACTTCAACTACGCCTTGGCCGCCAGTATCTTAAACGATTATCAGATAGCCTTAAGAGAATATCGTCTGGTTCTGGACCTCAACCCGAATCACCAAGGAGCTAACCAAAATTTGGGGATCATTTATAGCGACTACCTATCCGACCCAGTTTTGGCCAGAAAATACCTCCAGCGCGCCCTCGCCCTGGCCGCCCCCGGCCTGGATACGGAGGCAGTCAAAAAATTGCTCGGCCAACTGGAAGTCCGTGCCCAAGAAGCCGGGTCTACCCTTTAGCCCCCCGGCCAAGTTGGTAACGTGTTCGGACCAACCCAGGGGTGCAGGCCGGACATGGCGGACCTGCGGTTAAGAAGCCTGCCCCCGGCGGCGATGTGCCAACCGGCGGTGCAGGCGGAAAGTATCTTGGCTAGGTGGTTGTGGTGATGGTGGTGGTTGTGGTCGTGGACACGGTAGTGGTGGCGTTCGTTGTTGTCGTTGTCATGGTGGTGGTCGTACTGGTGGTGCTGGTGCTGGTATAGTTTGCCGAGGTGATGAATGACCAGACTTCGCTCATTTTGGAGTCTTGTTCGTTCTTCATCCTGATCCGCCAGTAATATTGAGTATTGAGCTGGAGATTGCGAACTTCCTGTGTGTAGCCGTTGATATTGGGAATAACGTCAGCATCAAGAAATACTTTAGGATCCGTGCTCCATTGTAGGTCGTAGACCGCCCCATAGGGAACATTAGTGGGATAAACAGACCAGGTGAAGACCAATATGCCGTTCGGCAAGAGGTCCACCTGGTCTTGACCATTCCGGGGATAATAGGGACTGACCTTGAAATCATTCAGGGAACTATCATCCCCGCCACAAGATATATTAAACAGCGGCAAAGATAACAGCAAGATTAATCCGAACACGATCGGGGACAAGTCGTGACGGCGCATGAGCCCCTCCTGGTTACTTATAGAACGAGTGGTTAGCCTTTAGCGGTCAGCTTTCAAACAAAAACAACTTGTGGGGGCATTCTTCCGGCCTCCTGTCCAGTTGCATCAAGGCCGATAGCTATTGATTATCGTTTGTTTTGCTGAGTATTGATCGCTGGCCGGCTACTATCGCCGTCCCCTCTTTGCGTCTGACGTCCCGGTTCCTTCAAAAATCATTTCGGCATCAGGAGCCGGCGTGGCCGCGTCGGGGACCGGGACCATCACCGTGGCAAACCGGCTGGACGTCCAGTTGTTGGTGGCCTTGGTGGCCAGATCGGTTCTAGTGGCTGTGCCTGTCTGGGTTGACGGGAAGTTGAAGGTCAACGTCGCCACGTGGGGCTGGTACACGTCCGATCCATTGAAAAGGGTTTTGCTGGGGCCGGCATCGTAGAAGGCTTCACAGGTAGATCCAGTGTCACTCGATAGTATCATCATCCCGCCGCTGGAGTAACTTTGGACGTAGAACCTCTTGGTGCTACCCGACGCAGCCCATATGCCGTCAGTCTGGGCCACAGGCGAAGCGGTATCGGTGGTAGTCTTGGTTAAGCTCATGTTCCTCGATGACCCGGCTTGTAGGTCGGTATAAGTCAGGTTGGCCGCAGCAGGTGAGGTGAACTTGATGACAAAGCGAGCGATGGCGCCCGAAATGAGATCCGTCCCGTCAAAGGTGCCTGACTCGAACTTGCTATCGTAGCAAGGAGTGATCGATTTACCGTCGGCGCTGATAATGGCGATCGCCGACCCGGTATTATATGTTTGAAAATATAGTCTTGACCCCTCCGATGTTTGCCAGACTCCGTCAGAGCCAGGAAATCCTCCGGAATAATCCGGCTGGATACCGGTAACGATTTGCTGGCTATTGACTTGCCAATTGTACCCACCTGCTTGAAATGGGCTATTGATATTGTAATACCCGTTGTAATCACCAGACCAACCATAGTTGATATGAACCATGTCCAGATTGCCGGTCTGGTAGCCGTCGATCACCGTTTCGTGCCCGTCCTCTGAAGTGAAAATAGAAAAGACTACGGGCCGGCCAGCATCGATTTCGTTCTCTATGTAAGTAAGCCAGGTCTGATAGGTGACATCTTGCCGGTCGATTAGCTGCATGGAGTTCTTGTAGCGAAAATATTTACCCAAAACCTCATTGGCGTATAGCTCGCTGGATGTGCCGGACAGGCTATAGTCCGAGGCAGAGGCGATGCCCATATCATAAACAAGACGAGCTACCGCATCGATTTGTTCCGGAGTACTCCCGGAGTTAAGGCTATTCGGCATTCTTTCCCAATAATAGGCATGGTTAAAATTCGCCGACAATATTTGTCCGTTAAAGAGGACGCTGTTGCTGCCGGTCCCCATGGACGGCCAGCTCCAGTAGCGCAAAACCTGGCTCCAGGCCAAGGCAACGCAGCCTGCCCAGGTGTGTTGGCCATTGATCACGGGGCAGTAAGAATCATAGGGGCTGCCCTGATCCCAGGTGGTGCTGAGCAAAGGTCCCTTGGTCACCGCTCTGGCCGGGTCGGGCAAGACGTCAGCCGCCGTCCCAGAGGCGGTTAGCTGTTGCCAGGCCTGGGTTATGACCGGATTAACGGCAGCAGCGGAACGGGTTCCCCGAGACTGTTTTTCCAGTTGGCGGTATATCGCGTCCAGCTCGGATAGGATCCACCTGGCCGGGCCACGATCACCAGCCGGAAACTTGCTGGTAGTAGAATACAGGATAACCGGGCTCAATTGATCGTCTACTGGAACCAAAACGTGCCCTTGAGGACTTAGCTCGAAATTGAAAGCCACCGGGTTCCCGGCATAGTAGACTTGCTGCCCGTCGGCCACCACGGGAACCTCGGACCTTCCCTTGGCTGTCGCCTGAGCGGCCCTAAATTTGACCCAATTCCGGGCTACCTGACCGGCTTGCTCCAGGGAGACCGGGGCCGCATATCCTTCATCATGACTGATCAAAACAATGGCAAGAAAAGACAGAATTAATACAAACGATCTAATAATCAATGGCTTCCTGTCCATATAACCTCCTTTTTGTCTCTCTCATTACCCCCAGGCCAGGTCTCAGGGGTGTAGGCCACAGCCCGCCCCGCAATGCTTGAGCGGCCCAAGCCAGTTGCTCAGGCGTATCCACCCCTAGCGAGTGGAATTCAGTTTCGACGGCCTTAATCCGAAACCCATTCTC
>JADFYC010000480.1 GCA_015233295.1 Deltaproteobacteria bacterium
GATCGGCGACGATCACCTGGAACTTAGCCCCGGTCAAGTGCATCTTGTGGATCCGATCCACCGCAATCCGGTATCCCGAGACCGGCAACAGGGACAGGTCCCGGTGAAGTTGTTCTAAGTCCGCGCCCAAGTCCAATAAGGAGCCGACGATCATATCACCGGCAGCACCGGCAAAGCAGTCAAAGTAGATAGTCAGGGACAAGGGTCCGGTCTCGCATTGTGGTCAAGAGGATGGAGGATAATTTACTTCCGGGTGTCTCAACCCGACAACGACTTAAAACCGCCGGTTCATGACCAGCAGTGTCGGGGTCGAGGTGTGAAGTAATCTTTAATCTTGCCCCGGCCGTCATAGAACCGACCGGCGGCCGGGGCGGGGATTTTATATAAGGGTTGTGGTGGTGACTGTAATCGTAGTTGTGGGATAAATAGTCGTGCTCGTGGTCGATGAGGAGACCGTGGTGGTCGTAGAGGTCGTGGTCAGGGTCGTGGTCGTGCTGGTAGTCGTAGTGCTGGTATAGTTCGGTGAGGTAATGAAAGACCAAACGCCGCTCAACTTAGAGTCTTGCTGGTTCTTCATCCTGATTCGCCAGTAATAAAGCGTATTGAGCTGCAGACCGCGCACTTCCTGGGTGTAGCCGTTAATATTGGAGATGGTGTTGGCATCGGGAAAGACAGTCGGATCCGTGCTCCATTGGATGTCGTAGACCGCTCCAAAAGGCGGATTATTGGGATAAACGCTCCATTGAAAGGTCAAGACGCCATTGCTCAACAGGTCCACCTGGTCCTGGCCATTACGGGGATAATAAGGACTGACCGAGAAATCATTAAGGGAATTGTCATCTCCACCGCAAGATATATTTAGGAGAGGCAAAGACAACAGTAAGATTAATCCGAATATGATAGGAGCCAAACCGTGATGGCGCATAACACCCTCCTGGTTATTTGTGGATGAGTTTTTGGGCCTCGTTTATTATTTCGTTTAACCGGCTGACCAAATCCTGGGCCTCGCCAAGTTTGGCTGCGGCTTCCGTGTAACCCATGCTTGTCAGTTTCTCCTGCCAGGTCCGATAGGCCTCGGCATGTTCCTGATTATGGTGAATCCAGTGGGGAAAAATGACGTCTAACTTATCATGGTCAGTATGGTGCATAAATTATTCCCTTTCATTTCGCTTCGGAGCCGGCTCTCTCAACTCACTTGGACAACGATTAAATACAATATCAAACGATGTGATTTCATCAACCAGACGCCTTGGTCGGAGCTAAAATCCTAGATCGGCCAGGACCTTGTCAACAGAGTCTTGCTTCAGACCGTGGTCGGTCGGCCCCTTTAGTTCCATCATGGCGTTTTCCACCTGGTCGGCGGCTTGTTTTCTCAATAGCTCAATATCTTTGGTGGGATCTTGTTCGATGGACTGAATCCCGTAATTCATTGTCAACAATAGCTTGATGACGCTGGCCTGGATACCTTGGAGCATTCTAATGATCCGTTTGATCTTTTGGCCGGTAAGATCCTGGAACGACAGGGTTTGGATGATACCGGTCAGTTGATCGCGGTCCGTCTCCAATATCTTGGATATCTGCCTAATAAAACCTTGAGTTTTGGCCCGATTGGCCGTTTCATCCAAATCCAACAAGTCGGCTTGCCCAAGTATGTCCGCACAGAAATCTCGGTTTGTTTCGATGGCCTCAATAGAGTCGAAGATGGCATTGGCGGCATTTTCGGTATCCCGGACGACCGCGTCTAAAATATCTGTCATCTCAGTCACTTCACTCTTGGTCTTGGCGATACTCTCTTGGGAGATAACCTGTGCCCCGGGGGGATATCCCGGGAGAGATTTGATGTCACCGGACATCTTTTTTGCCATCCGGCCCAGTTCGTCTTTCATTTCTTTACTGAGAATCTGGTAGATGTCTCCGGTGGCCTCCCTGGCAATGGTGCCCGTCAGGTTTCCCGGTGCGGAGATTTCAAACTTAATTTGAACCATTTGTCCGCCGGCGAGCTCATAATTTAAGGTTTGAACGACCCTCTCGGTTTCCATGCCCTTTGCCTTTGTAAAGGTTATTTTCGGACTAGTCTCGTAGAACTAGTTGTGATTATTATATTTTTATCCAGGCAACAACTTGTCGCCCTGGCTGGTTGCCGAGCTATCTAAGAAGTTGGAAATATCACAGACAATATGTTTGATCCCTTGCTTCAACCAGAGTGGGGTTTCGTCAGAAGGCTATAATACGTCTCGGAGGCTTGAAATGGACTGTAGCAAAGTTCCGATTGCGGTCAACCATAATGTATTTAACATTCTTTGAATCGATAATCAACTTTAATCCAGGGCAAACGCATGAAATAATTTCCGGCTACTAAAATCATAGTGTTACAAGAATGAAAGACCCTGAACGCCCTGAAAGGTCTAACCTGGTTTGCCTCTGTTGAGGGCGGCAATGTGGAGCAAAATTTTTAGAATAACAATACGATGAGATTTTTCTATTACGCCTTGCCTACAAAAGTGATATAAATCTTCCCATATCGGAGGTGGGCATCCCCTCTGAACTTGACCCGCGGCTAAGAATGAATGATCAAAATGTCCAGGTAAACGATCGGCGGATAATAATGAAAAGAATACTGACTATTGCCGGGTCCGATTCCGGCGGCGGCGCCGGAATTCAGGCTGACATCAAAACCATTACCGTCTTAGGCGGATTTGCCGCCTCGGCCATCACCGCCCTGACCGCTCAGAATACCAGGGGCGTGACCGGGATAATGGTCACACCTTCCGAGTTTGTGGCCCGGCAGATAGACGCCGTCCTGGTCGACATCGGGGCCGATGCAGTCAAGACCGGGATGTTGG
>JADFYC010000481.1 GCA_015233295.1 Deltaproteobacteria bacterium
CTACAAATCCGATGGCCACGGTATGATCATGAAGCTGGACGACTTCGGCAAAATCAGCGTCATCACCGGGGCGGTCGAAATCGGCCAGGGCTCGGAAACCGTGCTGGCCCAGGTCACGGCCGAAGTGTTGGGTCTCCGGAGCCAAGATGTCAATGTTATCAAAGGGGATACCGATATATGCCCTTGGGATGTGGGTACCCATGCCAGCCGCCAAACCTTTGTATCCTGCAACGCGGCTATAAACACGGCCGCCAAAATTAAGCAGCAAATCTTAGAACTGGCCTCCCGTCATTTAGGAGCCGCACCTAATGAGCTGGACATCAAGAACCGGATGATTTTTGTTACCTCGGATCCGGATAATCCCGAACGTCAGATGGAGTTGGACAAGCTCCTGCGCAAAGTCCATTACTCCCGGCAAGGCCGAATGATCATGGCCGAGTATTTCTATGATCCTCCTAATGAAATGCTGGATCGGGAATTTAAGGGTAATCTGTCTTGCTGCTATGCCTATGGAGCCACTGGAGTGGAAGTCGAGGTAGACAAGGAAACCGGTCAGGTGAAGATACTCCAGTACTATGCCGCGCACGACGTGGGTCGGGCTTTGAATCCCATGCTCTTAGAAGGGCAGATTTATGGGGCGGCCGTCATGGGTACCGGTTATGCTTTGTCGGAGCAGCTTATTGTCAAGAATGGCCGGGTGATGAACGATAATTTCTTGGATTACAAGATGCTTACGGCTATGGATTATGTCCCGGTCAAACCCATTATTGTGGAGCCGGTGGATTCTGTCGGGCCTTTTGGCGCCAAAGGGGTGGGCGAACCGGGATGTGTCCCTTCCGCCCCAGCCATTGCCAATGCCATCTACGATGCCGTGGGCGTCAGAATCAAGGATCTGCCCATCACCAACGAAAAGATTTTGACCGCATTGAAGGCGAAAGCAGTTAAGGCCGAAAGGCGATAGCGGACAATTCTCCATACCGGTGTCTCTGGCTGGACCAGACAAAGCTGATTCGCAGACTATCCTGACTCATTCCCGCGCTTTCCCGTCTCGCGGTGAAAAGGCATTGTCTGGGTCAGGATAAACTGATATACTTAAGCCGATTGGAAAGTGCCGGCATGTTTCGGTGGCCCTGCCGGACAAAATACTGGACAACAAGAAAACCTGTCGGCTTTTGGGGCGGGAAACGAATCATTCTCAGGTTAAGACATCAATGCATTATGACGTTACGTCCAAGATGTTGATTGAAAAGGGCCAAAAGGAAATCCTTCGCCGTCTGGTGGGACTGGCGGTTCTCGAAAGCGAGCTGATTGAAGAAGTGCCTCAAGAGACAGCCAGTTTGATGCGGAGTGACTTCCCCATTAAGTGGACTAATGAAAAGGGACAAAGTCAACTGGTTCTGCTGGAAATTCAAACCCGATGGGAAAAAGACGTTCCCCGGAGGCTGTTGGCTTACCGTAGCCGTTATCAGTTGAAATATGATCTGGATGCCATTTCCTGCGTCCTGCTCCTGCGGCCATCCAGGCAGGCCACAAACCATTATCGTGACCAGGAAATATCTTATCAGTTTAAATTGGTCCGAGTCTATGAGTTTGATTCCCAGGTGATCATCGATCAAGGCGTGCTTCCGCTAATGCCCTTCGTGCCTCTGATGCGCCACGGGAAGAGACTTGTTCATCAGGCCGACCAGATTATTTGCGAAAGCCCTCTGCCCAAAGAAGAAAAATCGGTGATGCTTAGCGCCATGTTCATCTTGACGGCGATGGTGTCCTCCAAGTTGGCGGACGAACTTCTAAAAAGGAGGAAAGATCTTATGTTGGACTCGCCAGGCTATGAAATTTTCAAAAAGTTTGCCTACAAGACCGGCAAAGAGGAAGGAAAGGCTGAGGGGAGAGCTGAAGGGAAAGCTGAAGGGAAAGCTGAAGGGAGAGCTGAAGGGAGAGCTGAAGGAAAAGCTGAAGGGATAGCAGTGGGGAGAACTGAGGGAGCGATTCGTATCTCTCGGCAGTATGTCATCGATCTTATTAGAGACAAATTCGGCCCGGTCCCTAGAAAAATACTGCAATCTCTGAATTCCATCAATGATCTGGACCTGCTCAAGTCTATGGTTAAAATGGCGGCCAAGGCCGAATCGCTGGACAAATTCAAGAAGGGGCTGGAAGAAGCATTAAGTAAATGAACGGCCACGAGATGGCTGATGGCCTTTGCCGGCGATCTGATTAGATTTGGTCTGAACACGACGAGAGTCAAGAGAATAAGCGATGAGGTCAATCATGCCTGAATACTCACATATCGGCAAGAACGTCATTCGACCGGATGCCATTCCCAAAGTAACCGGCTAGGCATTGTTCACTGCTGACTTGAACTTACCCAAGATGCTGGTGGGAAAGATTTTGCGCAGCCCGCATCCCCATGCGAGGATTGTCCACATCGATACCTCTAACGCTTTGCGTCTCCCAGGGGTCAAGGCCATCGTCTCCGGCGCGGATACACCCGGGGAGAAGTGGGGTGTTTTTCCCTATACCCGGGACCAGCGGATGATCCAGACGGACAAAGTCCGGTATGTAGGCGACGAGGTGGCCGCCGTGGCCGCCGTGGATGAAGATACGGCCCTGGAAGCCCTGGAACTAATTCAAGTGGAATACGATCTATTACCAGCGGTGTTCGATCCCCTGGAGGCCATGGCTGAAGGGGCTCCCGTCATCCATCAAGAATATCCCGGTAATGTTCATATCCACGTGTCCATTGATGTCGGCGATGTCGATGCCGCTTTTGCCTCGGCCCATTTAATCCGGGAGGATACCTACCGGG
>JADFYC010000482.1 GCA_015233295.1 Deltaproteobacteria bacterium
CCTTGGTCTGTTGTTTAACCCCGTCGTCCGCGGCCACGACCAAAATGACGAAGTCCGTCACTTGAGCACCTCTGGCCCGCATGGCTGTAAAGGCTTCGTGCCCGGGAGTATCCAGAAAGACGATCTCGCCGCGGCTGAGTTTGACGTGGTAGGCGCCGATATGCTGCGTTATTCCACCGGCCTCGTCTTTAATAATGTTCGATTCTCGAATGGCGTCCAGGAGCGTCGTCTTGCCATGATCGACATGGCCCATGATGGTGACAACCGGTGGCCGGAACAGGAGAGTACTCTCCTCATCCACTTCGGCCATCAACATCTCGCTCTCTTCAAAGGCTCCCTTTTCCACCTCGTAACCGAAGTCGGTGGCGACGATGGATGAGGTTTCATAGTCCAGCGCCTGGTTGATGGTGGCCATAACGCCCATGCCGATAAGTTTTTTGATGATCTCGGAGGCCTTAACACTCATCCTTTTGGCCAGATCGGAGACCGTGATGGTGTCGACAATCTTGATCCGGCGCTTGATGGCCTTGGGCACCGTGATCTCGGTTTTCTTGGATTTTTTGGCGACGACCTTTATTTCTTTCTTTTTAGACCCCTTGGTCTTGATCTTCTTTTTATCGTAAAGATCTACTTTTTCTATAATTTCTTTCTTCTTGGGTCCCACAATCTTGGAAATCGGAGCTTCCACTTCCACCTTAACCGGCTTCTTTGCCTTCTTTTTCTTCTTTGGCTTCCGGTCTCCCTCGGCTGTTGCGGGGGCCCCAGGGGTCGCCGGGGTCGCGGGGGGCGAGGCGATGGCCGGCGTTCTCGTCTCAGACGCTGGTTTCGGCTTGGGCGCAGGTGGTTCCACCGGTTGGGGTTGAGGATGGGCATGGGCATGGGAATGGGGCGCGGGGATGGTGAAGCGCGGCTCCGCCCCAGGGGTGGGCAGGGAAATAATTTTGGCTGGGACGTCCTTTATAATTTTCTTGGCGTTTTTGGATTTCCCTTTAACCGGTTTCTTTCCTTTTTTCCGATCCGCGTCCGAAACACTTTCCGCTTCTTCCGTCGGTTTTCTTATCCCGGCATCTTTTGGCGACACCTTTCCTTCGGGAAGCAAGGGCCTAACTCTAGGGGCGTGCGGTTTGGCTCCGGAGGATTCTGCCGGCCGGTGAACAACAGGCGCCTTGGATGTGGTTTGGGCCTTAGGCGATCGGGCAGACTCGGCGGTGACTCTTGGCTCTCCCGACAACCCCCCGGACACTTCGGAGCCGGCAGACTCAGCCCTTTCTCCAAATTTTGCAGGCCGTTCTTCAGGCGCGAGAGAAATTGCGGTCTCCCCGGCTGATTGGGGGCCGGCCTGGGTAGTCAACGTTTTATCGGTAGAAGTCTCCGCGGTCTCGATTCGCGGTTCATCCAGGTCCGGCTCTATGGGGTAGATTTCTGATGCACTCATTGACACGGGAATAGGGGTCTCCAGTTCTGAGGTGGTGGCCTGGCTGACGTCCGGACCGGCCTCTTTGTCGTGTTCAGGCAATATCGCTTGAACAAAAGATGATGTTGGTTCGACCGAGGATTCGGCTTCCGGTTGGAAGACGGATTCGGGCGATTCGTGTTTTTCAGGCGGGGGCGGCGTAACAGTCAGGATCTCTGGGAGAACCTCCGGCAAAGGTATCTCGGTCGACTTTTCTTCCGGTCCGATTGATTCCGGCATCGTCGGCGCCGGGGTGCCTTCGGTCTGCAAGTCGGGCAGAGTTTCTTTCGGGGGCCTTTCCGTCACTCCTGCCGGTTCTTCCTCCCCGACCTCACCTGATGGTGGGGGGGTGGGAACAGACTGTCGACGGCGTCGTATGATGTTGGGATTGATTCGTTCCTCGACCACCACAGCCGGTTTAGGGCCTTGAAGCTGCCCGATTATAAGCGGGACATCGTTTTCTTCCAGGCTGCTGGAGTGCGATTTGACGTCGTATCCTAACTCTATGAGCTTCGACAACAGATCTTTGTTTTCCATTCCCAAGTCTTTGGCCAGTTGATTGACCCTGATTTTTGCCATTCAATACTCCCGGAATCCTTCGTTTCTTCTGCAC
The DNA here is from genome assembly GCA_015233295.1 of Deltaproteobacteria bacterium. Lineage (GTDB taxonomy): Bacteria > Desulfobacterota > JADFXK01 > JADFXK01 > JADFXK01 > JADFXK01. The sequence goes on from JADFYC010000482.1 coordinate 2,067, forward strand.
CTTGTTGACCGAAATGTCCGCCTGTGTCTTAAGGTGGTCAAGATACTGATCGAAAAAGTTTATCTTACCCCAGCCGCCCAGCCGCCGGTGGCGTGGACATATATTAGCCTCTGGTTATGGCCGAGTCGAGTTTATTATTTCCTCCCAAGAGGGTATTATGACAGTCTGTTTCCAGGCGCGATGAAAAGCCTTGCGCTTCACTGCCCGGTCATAGCATTTGCGCTCCGGGCAGATATATGCACCACGTCCCGGCAAGCGGGCAGGTGCGTCGGCCAGCACTTTCCGGCTTCCGCTCGGATCAAGCACCATCCTGATCAATCGGGCCTTTTCCTTTTTGTTCCGGCACCCCAGACAGGTCCGAAAGGGAATATGGATCACCCTAGAACTCACTCACAGGTGCTGGGTAAATATATTTTGGCCGGAATAGAGCACGCATATTAGTATCGAAAAAATGGTTATCAGGGTCAAATTTCCTGCAGGAGTGTTTTCTGTCCGTTCATGTTATCTTAAAGCAAACACCCCGGTCATATGAAGGTAAGCCGGCAGTCTGTTACTCAGATGCCTTGCTTGACTTGTCCGTTTCAGGACCAACACTATCGGGGCCTGACTCATCGAATTCTTCATCTGACTTGTCCGTTTCAGAGCCATCACCATCGGGGCCTGACTCATCGGATGCTTCGTCTGACTCGTCCGATTCGGAGTCCTCTCCTTCGGGATCTTGGTCATCTTCTGGGCCATCTC
>JADFYC010000483.1:0-1769 GCA_015233295.1 Deltaproteobacteria bacterium
ATGCACAGGTTTGCCGGACCAGACGCCGGAATTATTATCGATTGGATCAACGCCGGGGCGCCGGAGTAAAAGTCTCGACGCAGGAGGGAAGATTACTGATATGAGAAAAAATCATGTGATCGGCGGGTTAATCACATTTGGCCTGGGGCTCTTTCTGGCCTATCTCTACAGTCCTCAGGTGGTGGAGGTCATCAAGGGGTCGGTGCAACCTATTTTCATCATCATCGGGTTGCTGGCCCTGGCTGCGGCTATATTCGGTGAATCCCATTTTAAGAAAATAAACTATGCCGTAGCCACCGCCTTTCTCTGCTTGGGCCTTTATGGTCTTTATGATGAGTATTATGCCGTATTGGATTTCCTCAGCGGATTCTTTCCCCCCGCCCTGATATTAGCCGGCCTGGTGGGTGTGGCTCATGGAATCAAAGTGACTAAACAGAGTTAAGAGGAGAACCTATGGGCCGGATAACCACCAGTATCATCAAACGCGTCTATGCCAAACGCTATGACCTGGAGTATGACCCACCCGTACCCAGGTCGCAATATTATCTTTCCCGGCTGCAGCCTTTGGTCGTGGCCGGCCAAAAAAAGAAAATGCAGATCATCCTCCTGGTGTCTTTTGTTATCCTGCTAGTTGCGACCGTTCATTATTATAACTTGATCGTTAATGACGAAGAGGAAGCGCTGACCGCCATCGGTCGCGTGAACGCCTTGCTGCAAAGAAGAAACGACGTTTCGGTAAATCTCTCCAAGGCCGTCTTGGACTACTCCAAGCACGAACGGGATGTCTTTACCGCGGTTGTGGCCTTGCGGTCGACCTTAACCAAGCCGGGATCAAAAAGCGCCGAAATCAATGAACTCCTGAAGGGCCTGAACCAACCGGATAAGGCCGCCGGGGCTAAGCCCGTTACAGAACCTGGAAAAAATCCCCTGACCTCATTGACTCGCCTCCTGGCCGTGGCGGAGCAATATCCAAAACTGGAACTTTCCGGCACCTTCCAGGGACTGATGACGGCGTTGGTCGAGGTGGAAAAGGACCTGGCCCAGGAGCGGATCAAGTTAAACAACTCAATCAAATTGTATTCCGCTCATCTCCGACTGTTCCCCAATAACATTTTTGCCCGCATGTTCGGGTTTAAGAATTTGCCCTATTATCAAGCGACAGAAGACGCCAGAAGCTTCAGACCCATTGATTATTAGACGGACGGACAGGAAAACGGGCTTACGGAGTGAATTGATTGGAAGCCAAAACTAGTTCCTACAACATAGAAATCTTTGGGCGGGGGCCTCTACGGGGCCGGATGTACCTGGTCGGCACCCTGGTCCTTTTGTCCGTGCTGTACGCCTTTTTTTCCGACTACAATCTGGCCACCGGGACCGGAAATCTGTGCATGGTCCTGTTCCTGGCCGCAAATCTCTATTTCCCGGCCAAGCGGATTCGGCTTCACTACAACTTGAAGAATGTGAATGTACAGCCGACTTTTAACCGGCTGCTGGTCTATCATATCTGGTTAAACACCTCGTCGTTCGTGGTTGCCTGCATCCATTGTTACGTGACGTTATGGTCCAACAACTGGCTGTTGTTTGCCTTGTTCTTGATGGGCTGGCTAACCGTGGCCGGCTTTTTGATGTTTATCAAATATCCTCCGTCCAAGGTGAAAAAAGGAGTGTACATTCTCCATACCCAACAATTCTTGTTTTTCATTATGATTTTCGCCATGCTCAAAGGGCACTACGTCTTTTGAGAAACGAGTCTACATGGAGTCAATAGC
>JADFYC010000483.1:1878-2782 GCA_015233295.1 Deltaproteobacteria bacterium
ACGGAAGAATGAAATACGCAGCATGTGCAAAATGCGCCAAATCAGTCGGGATGGTCAATGTATTCGGGAACATCATGATGATCCTGATCAAGGGATACCTGGGCGTGGTGGGAGACAGCAAGGGCCTTGTGGCTGACGCCATCCACTCCGGAGCCGATCTCCTGGCCACTATCGTCATGATTATCGGCATGAGGATTTCCGCTCGTCCCGCCGACAAGAAGTATCCTTACGGTTACGGTAAGGCGGAGCATGTGGTCGCTATCTTGATTTACCTGTTTTTATTCGTTATTGCCTGCTACATCTCTTTTGACGGCACGGTGGCCATTCTCCATGGGCATCAGATCGTCCCCTGTATGGACGCCGCCTTTGGAGCCATTTTATCTATTGCGATCAATGAACTCATGTTTCGGCAGGGGATCTGCGCCGGATCCCAGATCAACAGCCCGTCAATGGTGGCTAAGGCTTGGGAAACGAGGTCTGATGTCTACTCGGCCATCGCAGTGTTAATCGGCATAATTGGGTCAAGAATGGGTTTCCACTGGATGGACCCGTTGGCGGCCATTATGGTCGGCTTGATCATTCTAAAGATATGTATCGAATCTATTAAAGACTCCGCCCTAAAGCTGATGGATAAGACAGTAGAAGAAGATATTATGGAAGATGTTCACCTGGCCCTGAGTAAGATCGAGCACCTGGCCAAGTTACGAAACATGCAGGCCAGAGACGTCGGCAGCGTCTTGGAATTCGAGATGGACTTCGACGTGCCGACCGACATGAATGTGGCCCAGGGTGAACAAGTAAAAGAACAGATTAAGAAAGCCATGATGGACGCCATAGAAAGAGACTTGACCATAAAAGTAAGACTATTTGCCACCTCAGGATAATGAATATGAAAAAAACTGAG
>JADFYC010000484.1 GCA_015233295.1 Deltaproteobacteria bacterium
AAAGGGGAAATCAATACCTGACAAACGCGAATGGTTGCAAGTCCGGCCTTGCCCCGGTTCCGAACCATCGAACAGGACATGTCGGACCGCCGGTAAGTATGATCTGGCCAGGTCAATATCAGCCTGATCCCGGAGCGGCATGTTCTTGATCACCGGCGCCTGGCAACGGGAGATGTAATCCGCATCCTCCCGTCCATGCAGTTGAATGTAGTCGAGCTTTAGAACTGTGGTGATTTTGTTCACCAATTCTACATCCTGATCTCTAAACAGACCCACGGCCTTGGTCAAAAGCAGCCGGGAACGGATGGACTCAGCCTGGCCCAAAGTGATACATCGTTTGGAGGTGGGCACAAAATTTAGCCCGGCCAGATCAACGCCCATTTGCTCTACCCAGTCCGCCTCTTCTTCCCGCCGCAACCCACAGATTTTGACCATCTTCCGGGCCGCAGCCAGGGCCGCCACCTTACCCCGAGGATCACCATTGGACATCAAGGCCGTGCCGACCAGGATAGCCTTGACCCGCCGCGGCAGGCGACGGACATCGGCCGGAGATTTGATGCCGCTTTCACTGACTATAATTTTCCCCGGCGGGATAAGGCCGATCAGGTTGGCCGTGGTATTTAGATCCACCTCAAGGGTCTTCAGGTTCCGGTTATTGATCCCGATAATCTCGGCACTGGTGGTCAAGACCCGCCCCAGTTCGGCCGCGTCATGGACCTCCACAATGGCCTCCATGCCCAAGTCCCTGGCCACGGCCAGCAGGCGATCAATTTTGGCTGCATCCAACAAAGAGGCCATGAGCAGCACCGCATCAGCCCCGTGACGCCTGGCCTCAATCACCTGATATTCGGTAAAAATAAAGTCCTTGCGTAACAAGGGTGCGGGCGCCGTCTGGGCCACCTGGGCCAGAAACGACAACTGTCCGCCAAAATACTTTTCGTCGGTCAGCACGGAAATGGCCTGGGCGCCACCGTCTACCAACAGCCCGGCCAGAGCCGGAGGATCAAAGGTCCCCTGATAAATATCGCCCATGCTGGGGGAACGGCGCTTCAGTTCGCCAATCACGGCCAGCCCTTCTTGTCGCAAGGCCCCGGCAAAATCACGCGTGGCCCGACTCACTTCCTGCATCAAGCCGGGCAGCGGATAATCAGTCATTCGTTTTTGGACTTCGCGGCATTTGTCTGCCGTGATGACAGCCAATTTGGTCTCTTTGGCGACATCCTCCCGGTAACCTCGGAAGCAGTCATAGGCTCGGCCACCGGCCACAGCCTCTTTAGCCGCAGCGTAGCCATCCTTCACGTTGTTCACCTGGCCGACCAGGTATAGGGCCAGGGCGCTGTTAATCAAGACCAGGTCCAGGTGCCGGGAGATACATTCCCCCTGCAGAATCCGCTGGGACATCTCCACATTTAAGTCCCTGGTCCCGCCGCTGACCTGGTCGAAGCCGGCCGGGGCCGCCCCGAAATCTTCCGGTGTCAGGAAATATTCATTTATGTCGCCGGCCTTCAATTCCACTACCTTAGTTCGTCCGGTCAGGGTGACATCGTCGAGTCCGTCGTCGCCTCGAACCACCATCACCCGTTTCTTTCCCAGGTCTCTGGCCGTCTCGGCCACCAGCCGCATTTTGTCGGCAAAGGAAACACCAATGAGTTGATAGGGCGGATTGGCCGGATTGAGTAACGGGCCCAGGATATTGAACACGGTCGGGAAGCCCAGTTCTTGTCTGGCCGGCACAAAGCTCTTCATGACCGGATGGAACTGCCGGGCATAAACAAAGGCCAGGTTATTTTTCACATAGGCGTAGGTCAACAGGTCACTGCCGGCATAAATATTGATCCCCAGGGCCTCCAGTAAATCAAAGCTGCCAAACCGGCCACTGGCCGCGTTGTTACCGTGTTTGACCACCTTCACGCCCAAGGCGGCCAGGACAAAAGCCGACAGGGTGGAGGTATTGATTCGGGCTAATCCGGAGCCACCGGTTCCACAGACATCAAGGGCGTCGTCCAACTCCAGTCGCTCCGGCATCTGACCATAAAGATAATTAACGAAGCCCGAAAGCTCTGCCGCGGTCAGTCCTTTAGCCTGGATTAACGATAAAACGGCCGTCTGTTGCGGTAAGGTTATCCGGCCGGCGACGGTCTCCTCAAGGAAAGAGCTGATGTCTGATGTGGCCATTTCCTGACCACGAAGCAGGTTGGCGACGATCTTCTTGTAACTGGACATGATGACGGACCCCTGGTTAAAGCAGTTATTGGGTTTTAATGGGAGCGGGCTTCGGCCATATTGACCATTTTTCGGTTAATTAGGTTTTCGATGATCTTGAACCCATTGCGGCCTTTCATGGTCAGGATCGACTCAGGATGAAACTGAACGCTCTCAATGGGTAGGTTCTTGTGCCGGATGCCCATGACCAAGCCTTCGCTGGTGGCGGAGATGTTAAAACAATCGGGCACCTCGGCTGCGGCCAGGGAATGATAGCGCCCCGCCCAGAAGTCAGGCTCCACGTTTTTGAAAATGGTGCGGCCATCGTGATGAATGGTCGTCGCCTTACCGTGGACTGGCCGGACAAACTGCAGACTGCCGCCGAAATATTCAATAAACGCCTCATGCCCCAAGCACACCCCGAACATGGGGATGGACTCGTGCCACCGGTCAATAATGGCCATCATGTTCCCAGCCGAAGATGGGATCGAGGGACCAGGGGAAAAGACAATCAGCTCGGGATTGATTTTGGCCACGTCGGCCACCGGTAAAGTATTCCGGTAGACCGAGA
>JADFYC010000485.1 GCA_015233295.1 Deltaproteobacteria bacterium
CCGGCCATATTCCCGGATTGCCATGTGCGGCCTGAGCGCTTTAGGTATCGCCGGCCTGGTTTATTCTTTTCCTGACTTTGCGGAGTCATTTAAGGATAGGCGGTATCACCTGGCCTCTGACTCGCGCGCCATTAATCGCATCAACGTCCAAACCGGAAAATGGCTTGCTCAGAATACGCCGGCTAATGCCGTCGTGGGAGTGAATGATGCGGGGGCTATCCGGTATTTTGGACACAGGTTTACTATCGATTTAATCGGGTTGAACAATGCGGGGATAGCTTTTCATAAGGTTGGTTTCAAACAAGCTATGGGTAAAATCGATTGGCTGGCGGTCTTTCCCGGTTGGTTCAGCGGGGTGGACACTTTCCCCCCGCCGGGCTTTGGGCCTCGAACTATTTTTGGTATTCCCTTTCACGATTATACCATCTGCCCCTGGCTCCCGCAGACCATGATAGCCATTCTTGAAAAGAGGCCGGGGGCTCCGGCCCACCCACCGGGTCCGTCCAGGCCGCTGGTCGCCGAAAAACTCCAATCGGCTAAAGACAGGCTGGAAAGAGGGTTAATTGAGGCGGCCATCCAGGACTTGACTCTGGTTCTGATCATAGACCCCAAAAATGCCGAAGGGTTCTATTATCGCGGCGCGGCCTATCTCCAACACGGCCAGTATAAGCAGGCGATTCCTGATCTAACCCAGGCACTTAGGATAAATCCTTTATTTGCTTCGGCTTACGAAATGAGAGGGGCGGCCATGCTTGCCGGCTCCTGGTATCGGGAGGGATGTCTCGATCTGGAGCGGGCGTGTGCCCTGGGGCGGTGCCAGGGAATGGAAGAATACAGCGAAATAGGGCGGCGGTATGGATTTTGGTAAAGGGCCCCCGGATCGCCGGCCAACCCGCCGCCAGGTCATTTTCCCGATAGGTCGGCCATCAAATCGGGACATGCCGCAGGCCGGTCGTGATGAATTTGAGCCATAAATAATCTGCGGATATCTTTTTTGACTGCTTCCTTGGTCAGATTCTTAGGCAAATTTAGTGCCGGCTCCGTCCTACGGCCTCATCTTCTTCTTTGTCGTTTGTGAGAATAGAATGCGGCATCACTTGCCGGATTACCGCGTATAATTCATCGACGTCGATGGGTTTGGTTACATAACCGTCCATGCCGGCTGCAAGTAATTTTTCTTTATCTCCTTTTAAGGCGTGAGCGGTCTGGGCGATGATAGGGATATTCTTATTTAATTTATTTGATCGGCCGTTTCTTATTTTTTTGGTCGCCTCCATCCCATCCATTTCAGGCATGGACACATCCATCAAGATCAGGTCAAAGGCCTCTCGGTGTAACAAATCAAGGACTTCCTGTCCGTTATTAGCCAGAGTTACGGAGTGTCCTCGGCTCTGGAGAACCTCTATTCCAAATTTTTGATTTAGTATATTATCCTCAGCCAGAAGTATTTTTAGGGGATTAAGTGGCAAATACATATGTTGCTCAGTGGCATTATCAGCCACAATATCTGCGTCTGATCCAATTTTAAACCTGGCCGTAAAATAGAAGACTGAACCAAGGCCGGGGTGGCTTTCCAGCCAGATACTGCCGCCCATGATGTCAACTAGCCGCTTGGCTATGGCTAAGCCCAATCCCGTGCCGCGGTATCGCCTGGTCGAAGAGGGATTCCCTTGAAAAAAAGCCTTAAAAATTCGATCTACTTGTTCAGGTGGAACACCGATTCCAGTGTCTTCCACTGAGATTAGAAGGGTTAAGTCGGTTTTCGTTTGGGGTGGGGGATTTGGGTCGTCATATCTACGAACTTTGACTCCAATCGAGCCGGAAGGAGTGAACTTAATTGCGTTGCCCAAAAGGTTGGTCAAGACCTGTCTGAATTTTCCCTTATCCCCCTTCAAGACTTTGGGCAAGGATAAGAATATTTCCAGGCCGAGACTCAGTTTTTTTTGATCCACCAAGGGTTGGAACATTCCGATGGTTTCTTTCAACAAGTTTTCAGGGTCAAAACTTGCTGAATCCAAATCTATTTTACCTGCTTCGATTTTAGAAAAATCCAATATATCATTGATTAAGAGCAACAGATTATCGACTGCTTGATTAACTGTGTCGGCGTACGTTTTTTGTTGATCGGTCAACTTACTATCCATCAGCAACTTATTAAAACCCATGATCGCGTTCAAAGGCGTCCGAATTTCGTGGCTCATATTGGCCAGGAATTCACTCTTAATCCGGTTGGAGGATAATGCCTTTTCTCTGGCCTTAATGAGTTCTTCTTCGTCGCTCTTTCGCTTAGAAATATCCTCAACGATCCAAATACAGCCGCGCAAAGGGTTTCCCGGATCGATGGCTTTTCCGGTGACGGAACACCAGAATAAGGTATTGTTTTTGCGTTTGAATAATTTTTCCGTATGAAAAGCTTCCCCACTAATCAACGATGGATAAGCCTGGCTGCCGAATTTTTCATAATCTTCCTTTGAAAGACAAATGAACTCAGTCGAGTTGCCGATCACTTCGTCCAGGCTGTAACCTAGTTGCTCAGCCGCTTTGGAGTTACACCAAACAAATTTTCTATCGCTTAAGTAGGCGATCCCAACCGGGACATTTTCAAGGATGGCCTGGCGTTCCACCAAAAGTTCATTTTTTGCCGTTTCTAAACGTTTGCGTTCGGTGATGTCGTTTACGAAGCCCATTATCAGGCTCTGGGAGGCCACAGGAACCGCGCTGACTTGCACATCGATGATGGATCCGTCGTAGCC
>JADFYC010000486.1 GCA_015233295.1 Deltaproteobacteria bacterium
CATATGGCGCTAAACCTCTTGAAACAGGAAAAGACAGCCAAGGTTAGCTTGAAAATCAAACGGAAGAGATGCGGTTGGGATGACAGCTACTTATTAACGGTGCTCCGTGCCTGAGAATTTCGTGCGTTTGCCCTGCAAAAAAACCTTGTACACGATGTCGCTTCCGTATATCATGAAAAAATGTATTATCCTTCGCCGGCGCCCCTTGAGGGGTGCTCTTCAAATCTACCTCGGCCGGTCATCATTCTCTTTTTTCGGGATGACCCGGCTGCTGGCCGTCTTCAACCAGCAACAAGCAACGATTCCCTTAGGTGACAACTATGGATATTATATCAATGTTTCTCATCGTCTCCGGGTTGTGCCTGTTCGAGACCATCAGCAGCATAGACAACGCGATTATCAATGCCGAAGTTTTATCCACCATGAGTCCCCGGGCCCGGAGGTGGTTCCTGGTTTACGGCCTGCTGATAGCCGTTTTTGTAGTCCGGGCCTTGTTGCCCTGGTTCATCGTCTGGATGGCGACGCCGGGGATTGGGCCACTTGCGGCGCTTACCGCCACTTTTAGTAACGACCCGGAGGTGAAAGGGGCGGTGGAGAGATCGGCCCCGGTCCTGTTGATGGGAGGGGGAGTCTTTCTGGTGTTGCTTTTCTTCCACTGGTTGTTCCTGGAAGAGAAAAACTGTGGACTGTGGGGGGAATCATTTTTCTATGTCCATGGTGTGTGGTTCTATGCCGTAGTTTCAATTATCCTGGCTATCCTGGTCTTGGCGGCGATGGCCAGGAGTGATAAACTGGCCTTCGGAGCAGTGGCGGGATCAACGGCATTTGTTATTACACAGGCTTTTAAAATGAACGCCGAAGACAGCGAAAGGAATCTTCTGGGCAGCAAAGGAAACCTGTCCGATATCAGTAAGGTTCTTTATCTGGAGGTGATCGACGCCACCTTTTCCATTGACGGCGTCCTGGGCGCCTTCGCCTTCACTCTGTCGGTTCCGTTGATCCTGCTGGGAAACGGCCTGGGCGCCTTTGTTGTTCGTGAATTGACCATGAGAAATATCGACAGAATCAAGAAATACCTCTACCTTAAGAATGGGGCGATGTATTCCATCCTCTTCTTGGGCCTGATTATGGTGGCCGAGAGCTTTGGTCATGAAGTCCCGAGTTGGGGTTCGCCCCTGGTCACCTTTGGCATTGTTGGGTATTTTTTTATAAAATCCAAACGGGCCATGGTCAACCCGGCCTGAAGCCCGGCTAATCCCTGACGACCTCTGTCCCGGCCCGGCCTTTGACAGCCTGTTCGATGGCCTCGATGGAAGTGATGACGGCCCGTTTTCCCCCTCGGCGGATGAATTCTACCGCCGCTTCCACCTTAGGTCCCATCGAGCCGGGATGGAAATGGCCGGCCGCAAGATGTGAGACAGCCTCAGTCACGGACATCCGGCGCAGGTAGCGTTCATCGGGTTGACCGTAATTCAGCGCGGCTCCCGCCACATCTGTGGCTATGATGAACACGTCCACCCCCACTTCCTCAGCCAGTTTAGCACTGGCCAGGTCCTTGTCTATGACCGCGTCCACGCCGTTAAAGGTTCGGCCCTCTCGGACCACCGGGATGCCGCCTCCGCCGCAACAAACGACAATGAACCCCTGTCCGATTAATTTCTTTATTTCCCGCTTTTCCACAATAGTTACCGGGCGGGGAGAAGCCACCACCCGCCGATATCCTTTAGCGGTCTTAACCGTCGGGAAAGGGAGCAACGCCGCTTTTTCCTCAGAGTAGACCGGGCCGATGGGTTTTGACGGATGGAGAAAAGCGGGATCGTTCTCGTCCACGACGACGTAGCTGATAAGACTGACAAGATATGTTTCCGAGTCCCACCCCTGAGCCATCAGTTCGTTGTCTAACGTAGATTCGATCATATAGCCGATCCACCCCTGGGTTTGAGCCACCAGGATCTCCAAAGGCAACCGCGGCACATCTTCACAGCTTTCTTGCTGCAACAACAGGTTGCCCACCTGGGGGCCGTTTCCATGGGTGATAATTACGCTATATTCCCGAGAGAGATGGACAATTTGTCTGATGGGCAGCTTCAAGTTATCCAGTTGTTCCGTTACCTCACCAGCCTGCCCTTTGCCGATCAGGGCATTACCCCCCAGCGCCACAAGCAATATCTCCTTCGTAGCTTCTGCTTCCATCTTCTCCTCGGTGAAAAATAAACTATTTTAACCTGAGAGCGATAACCAGGCCATGCGATTTTAGGAACACTGAATGAAGTCTCTCCTATCCCAGGCGGGCCAATAAAAATCACCACCGGGCCTTAAAACCGTTGATCCGGCCTTACGTAACATGTATAATTGATTTCATCTTGAACATAAAGGACATTTTTAGAGCGGTGGTTCTTTTGCCTGATTTCAGAGGAAACCTGGATGACTCGGTCTATGGACCGGCCACCAATTATTTCTCGGCAAACAAGGGAGACCTCCATGCGCATACTCATCACCGGAGGGTCCGGATTTGTCGGTCGGACCCTGACATCCCAATTGACCGGCCGGGGGCATCAGGTGATTATCCTGACCCGCTCGTCTTCCCCCGGCCCCCCACCCAACCCGAATGTCACCTATTTGACAGGTAACCCGCTGAAACCGGGTGACTGGCAGCAAACCGCAAGCCAATGCGACGGCGTCATCAACCTGGCCGGGCAAAATATCTTTACCAGATGGACCGACGAGGTCAAACAAGGC
>JADFYC010000487.1 GCA_015233295.1 Deltaproteobacteria bacterium
ATTCTCATTGATACCCTGACCGAAGAACAAGTCAAATATCTGTCGTCCTGGGAGATGGGTACTTAATAGCCCATTGTCGAAGATGTCCTAACCAGACCCTGGTCGCCGTTAGGTGGGCCGGGGTTTTTGCGTTTTCTAAGCGTTTTTCAGCGCTCCGAGGGTTAATCCCGGCCTGGCTGCTCATGGGTCTAAGAAACAAAAAAACTATCGCTTTCCCGAGGCAATCTGATATATACCTCAAGTGGTCATAATTGTCCCTTTTCGAGGAGACGTGGTTGTTGCTACTCGTTGCTTTTTGCCGTTGTCTTCAACGGGTAACCAACAACACGCAACCCTAACCTGCAACTTGGTACATACTCCATATGGATCCAATCACTCACCTGACCGCCGGGGCTTTACTGGCACAATCATTAAAAAACTTTTTTATCGTGCGTTACCTTTTTGTCTTCCTGGTTTTGGCCGCCTGGATTCCAGATATAGATAATGTCATTTGTCTGGGCCACCCCGAATGGTTCCTGATTCATCATCGCGGGATCACCCACTCGCTGGCCGGGGGATTAGTTCTAGCCGCCCTGCTGGCGGGGATCTTCCGGCTAATCATCAAGCCCTTTCCCTTCTGGTGGGGAGTGGTCACCGGCTATGCCGGCATATTGAGTCACATCTATCTGGATGTAATCACCACCTATGGGACCCAGGTCTTCCTTCCATTTAATCGCACCCGGTATGTCCTTCCATGCGTCTTCATTATCGACCCCATCTATACCTTAGTGATGATCATTATCTTATATTGTTCCTTTCGGCGTCCCACGCAACGGGTCCGTCTGGCGGTTCTGGGGCTGTGCTGGATTCTGCTCTATCCCATGTCTAATCTGGGCATCGGGGCCATTTTGACGCATCAAGTGGAGGACCGGTTAACGCTTAGCCGGGTCTCGTATACCCAGGTGCATCTTGTCCCGGATATCATGACGCCCATTTTCTGGAAAGTGATCGTAGAAACCCCAGCCACCTATCATCTGGCTGGGTTGAGTCTGATGCATCTTGATCGGGATCTGCAATTTAGGTCATTTGAAAAGGCGGATAAGCGCCGGATCGCGTCATTTGCTCCTCGCGCCCACATCTTTGACACCTATGCCTGGTTTGTTCTTTTCCCGGTGGTTGAACGAGAAGAGCGCCCTGATGGCCAAACCCTCATTTTTAGCGACTTACGTTATTTCCCGACCCTGGATATCGCTCGCAAATATTATAAGGGCAAAGGCCGGCCACTTTCTCTAAAGGCTTTCCTTAACCTCAAGGGTGAGCTGATCGGGTACGAGTATCACCGGCCGGGTCGGACCAGCTTCACTCAACGCCTGGAATGATCGACCCAAAGGCGGGAGAAACGGCTTTGTCTAAGGTATTTCGTTGATTCCACTCAGGGGGATTGGGGCAGTTTTAGAGATATGACGAAGTTGAATTTATGGAGTCGATTCTGGAAAATGCACAAGACATGCCGACCTCACCGGAACTAACCGGAAAACCCGTTGCCCTCGCTTCAAGATATGATATGACCCAGGTTAATGCTCTCCACGTCTGTGCAGCTCGCCGCACACTGATAGGTCCATGGGCAACGGGACTTGGGGAAATAACTCGACGAAGGCCGCATATCCAGGCCTCCGCCGTAGAGATGGTCAGAATAGAGGAGCCGCGGTCGGCAGGGCAGCGGAATCGATGCCTTCGCACAACGCATTGTTCACCGTCAGGTTACCCTGGGCGTCAAGAGTCACGGTCCAGATGGTGTCGTAGTCTTTGCCCGGCCAGGCGGGCGCCGTTGGGCCGCTGCCCTGATAGCTCGAGAGGAGCGCATTTACTACCGGTGGGATGTGATCGTGCTCCCAGGCCAGCAGCACGGTCTGATTGGAGAACTTGCCGCCTTTGAACAAAAAATCACTGGTTTGCTGGGGCGATTCCAAAGCAAAGAGCAAGATGCTCGAGACCAGATTATAGGGCAAGTTATTGGCGATGGCGTAGGGTGCGACGGTCAATGAGGGCCTGACATATGACCAGTTGGAATTACCCCAGGTGCTCTTGGCGCCTGGGAGAATCTGAGCGGGGTCGATCGAATAAACCTGGTTGGGACTAATTTTGCCGCGCAGTGCGTTCGGAAGAGCCAGCGCCCGCCATTGTCCTGCAGCCACATAATTGCCGTCTTCGAAATAGCTTGTTGGATGCGCCTCTGCATGACGGACCAGGTAAAGTGTTTCGTTTTTGTTGATGTCCGAAGGAATTACGGCGCCATTGATACCGCCGGTCCTGGTGATGTTGAAAAGCGCAGGCGTCGTGTCAGCGCCCGGGCATGGAGCACCGGCCAGCGGCGGCGGGGGCAGCACAGGGTAGGTGTCAGGCGGGTCCAGTTTGCTGTCGAAGGTAATCAGGCCAGCGCTTCCCGACGGGGCGATGGAGATCGCATAGATATGGTTGGCACCCATATAGGTCGCCGGCAGAGTCAGGTTATAACCCTTGAGCTTGTTGATATCTGCCAACAGGCGACTGATGGTATCCCAAGGCGCCGAGAAGACATAAAAGCCCGGGACGTTTGCCTTGATGATACCAGCTACCAGGGCAACGTTGCTGCCTTTTTCGTCATTGAAAACGAGACCCTGGCAATCCGGGCAGGGTAGCGCCGGCATCGGGGTAGCAACTCCTATGGGTACATCCCCTGACGCATACGATACATTGATTGGGTAACTGTTGCCCA
>JADFYC010000488.1 GCA_015233295.1 Deltaproteobacteria bacterium
GGATGGCGGGAAGAATACTATCCCTGGACGTAGGGACCAAAACTATCGGCGTAGCCGTAAGCGACGAACTGGGGATTATCGCCCAGGGGTTGACCACCATCAGGCGCCGAGACGAGCAAACGGACCTGGACCAGGTCGCCGCCATTGTGGATGAATACCAGGTCAAGGAGGTAGTGGTCGGGTTACCGTTCAACATGGACGGGAGCATAGGTCCCTCGGCCAGGCTGGTTTTGGCGTTGGTGGAGCAATTGATCAGTCGGTTGACCATTCCGGTAGAAACCTGGGACGAAAGATGGACCACCATGGCGGCCGAACGAGCCCTGATTGAAGCGGATGTCCGCCGGGAAAAGCGTCGCAAGGTGATTGACAAAGTGGCTGCCACGTTCATCCTGCAAGGCTATTTGGATGCCGCCGCCAACCGGAATAGGGACACAGAGCGGTGAAGAGAAAGCTGATCTTCGGGCTGGTCGGGCTGACTTTTTTATTGACAGGTGTGCTCTTGGCTTCCTGGTTGGTTTTGTTTTCAATCAGCCCAAAGGCTAAAGAGGGTCAATCCAAGATACTGCTGATCAAGAAAGGGACCGGGATCACAGGTCTGGCCGGGCAGTTGACAGACGAAGGTCTGATCGGTTCCAGAAACTTGTTTGTGGTGCTGGTCGGGTTAACCGGGCAGAGGGGGAAAATCAAGGCCGGCGAGTATGAACTTAGCCCGACCATGAGCCCCTGGCAGATATTGGAGATTCTGGTGCTGGGCAAGGTGTTCATTCACCGGGTGACCATTCCCGAAGGTTTTACGTCCAAACAGATTGGTCTTCGACTGGCCCAGGAGGGTTTGATATCGGACAAGGTATTCATGAGCAAGGTCAATGACGCCGCCTACGCCGCCTCGCTGGGGATGCCCGGCCCGACCCTGGAGGGGTATCTTTTTCCAGATACCTATAACCTGACCAGGTCCCTGGATGAAGACGACATCATCAAATTAATGACCGACAGGTTCAAAAAAGCCTTTGCCAGGTACCAGGCAAGAACCCCCCCGGTGAACTTGACCCTCCGGCAGGCCGTTATTCTGGCCTCAATCATCGAAAAAGAGACAGGGCAATCTGAAGAGAAGCCAAGAGTAGCCTCGGTCTTCACCAATCGTCTGGCTCGGGATATGCCGCTTCAAAGCGACCCCACGGTCATCTACGGGTTGAACGACTATGATGGACGTCTGACCAAGAGACAATTGACCGCCGACACTCCGTACAACACCTATACTCGCAAAGGACTCCCGCCGACACCGATTGCCAATCCCGGCCAATCGTCACTCGAAGCCGTGTTTTTTCCGGCTAAAGGGAAAGACCTCTATTTTGTCTCCAAGAATGATGGCACCCACTACTTTTCCCGCACCTTACAAGAACATAATCAAGCTGTTACAACCTACCAGAAAAACCGCGGCCAATGACCAGGGGCTGGAATGGCCCAAAAAATCATTTAGTCTCTATACCGGTTAAGCCATATTGATCTAGACCGCTCCGAATTTGGTATTGTCGGCCTAAGGTTATCATTGTGACTGGACCATCGGTAGGTAAACGGCGAAAACGGTCCATTGCCCCGGCTTGGAATCGACCACGATCCGGCCCGAGTAGTTCTCCACAATTCTCAGGCTGATGGCCAAGCCCAACCCTGTCCCGCGCTCTTTGGTCGTGAAAAACGGAATAAACAGACTATCCAAATCATCTGGGGCAATGCCTTCTCCGGTGTCTTTCACCTCAAGCACGGCGGTGGGTACTTCATGCCCAAGATAAATGGTCTTTTTTTCATCTTCCCTGGTAGTTATGGTAATGGTGCCGCCATCAGGCATGGCGTCCGTGGCGTTCGCCAACAGATTCCACAGAACCTGTCTGAGCTGTTCGGGGTCAATATCGACCACCAGCCGCGGCCTCAGGTCGGATTTTAGGCTAATTACCCTATCTAACCAAGCCGAATTATTATATACATCGAGCGTCTCGGCCACTACCTGTGATAGATCAATCGGCACACCTTTGGGTAAATCCGGTTTCGACAAAAGAAGAAACTCCTCGACCAGATGATTCAGCCTATCCACTTCCCGGACCACAATGTCCATCAGTCTTTTATTCACCGGTGTTAAGTCGGGTTCGTTCTTTAAGACCTGGACGGAGCCGCTAATCGAGGCTAAGGGGTTTCTGATCTCATGGGCCACCCCGGCGGCAAGCTCCCCGGCTACGGCTAACCGGTCAATTCTCTTGACATGTTCTTCCATCTCCTTGAAGGTGGTCCGGTCGTTAAAAAGCAATATCTGACCTACCTGCCGCCCATTCGGGTCATACAGCGCAGACTGAGAAAAGCTTAAAAATAGTCTTTCTCCTCCGGTCCGGACGAATGGGACGTAATCCCGGCGCTGGTCAAGGGCAAGACCCGGTGGGATGGCTTCCGTGCGGATTAACCGTCCAAGTCCAGGGAAAATTTCTTTTATGGGACGGTTAAAGAGATTACTAAACGGCTGTCCGATAATCTGTTCCGCGGCCCGGTTCAAGTAGGTGATCCGCAGTTCATTGTTCAGCGTTATCAGCCCACTTTCTAAGCTCTGGATAATGCTGTCACTAAAAATAGACAACTGATCTAAATCCAGTTGTTTCGCTCTTAGCATCACCTGAGTGTTTTTCATCTGCAAGGACAGATAGCTGGTCAAAAATGCCACAGCGTAAAACGATAATATATACATGGTGATAT
>JADFYC010000489.1 GCA_015233295.1 Deltaproteobacteria bacterium
TCAGCCGGAGAAATGACTACGGATATCATCCATAATATCTTATCCCAGACCATGGCCGAGACCAAGGCCGGGAATCTGGCCCCCGTAGATCCAGCCGGCCAGGAATTTGTATCTAAGCTTGGATTGCCGGGACGTCGGCCGACCTTGTGTCCCGGATGTCCACACCGGGCCGCTTTCTACTCCATCCGCCAGGCCTTTCCTCGCGCCATTTTCACCAGTGACATCGGTTGTTATACCTTGGGGTTGAATCTGAAGGCAGTGGACACCGTCCTCGACATGGGCGCCGGCATCACCATGGCCAGTGGGTTCTATCATGCCCATCATCTGGACGGCACGGAAAAAATGATCGTGGCCACCATGGGCGATTCCACCTTCTATCATTCCGGCACCGCGGGATTGATTAACGCCGTGTATAATGACTCCCGGTTTGTCCTGGTCATTCTGGACAACGGCACTACGGCCATGACCGGGATGCAGCCCACCCCAGGGACCGGGGCGATGGCCGACGGGTCGCCGGGTAACCACATTTCCCTGGAGAGATTGATCGCCGGGTGCGGGGTGGATTTTATAAAAGTCCATGATCCTTACGACGTTCCCGCTATGATTGACCTGGTCAAGGAAGCAGGCGAATACATCAAAACCGCTTCCCCCGGGATCGCGGTCATCATCGCCCGGCACCCTTGCCTGATCGCCCATCGCCGGGAAACGGCCCAGTTCAAGAGCAAACCAACCGTCACCGCCGGCTGCAAAGGCTGCAAGATTTGCTTAGAACTATTTGAATGCCCCGCCCTCTATTTGGTTCCGGGCCAGGATGGAACAGACTCGGCCAGAGTGGAGATCGATCGAAAGATCTGTGTCTCATGCGGTGTCTGCCGGTTCGTCTGCCCGGAGCGGGCCATTGAAATCAACTAACTTGTTGCGAGTTACGGCTTACGGGGGTTTGATGAACAGTCTTATGACCATATCGATACGGATTACCAGACATTCTGACGACCTTTTTGTAAGACCCATTTCATATCTTGTCATAGGCCCATCTTGCGGCTTTTGACAAAGCGGAAGATCCAAACCCCACACCCCAACTCCCAACACGCAACCCGTAACCCGATAAAGGAGCGCCAGATGGACCGGAAAATTGTGTTGGCCGGCGTGGGTGGCCAGGGCATCATTTTCATGACGCGGATGGTCGGCCAAACCGCCCTTAAAATGGGTTTAAATGTCATGGGCTCGGAGACCCACGGCATGGCCCAGCGGGGTGGTTCGGTGATATCTTTTCTCAAAGTAGGGAATTACAGGAGCGCTCAGATCGGGACGGCCGCGGCGGATGTCCTGATTTCCCTAAATGACATGGAATTTATGCGCAACTTACCCTATCTCAAGCCAGCCGGCCTGGCTGTGGTCAATGCCCCCACCGGCTACCGCTTTCGGCCGGAATTGGCCGATTACCTGGCCACAAATGGGATCGAGATACATGTGGTCCCTGCCGACGCCGTGGCCGGCGAACATGGACTGCGGGGGGCCGTCAATTTGATTGTGCTGGGCGCGGCCGCGGCCCTGGATGCCTTGCCTGTGGCCGCCTCCGATATTTTAGAAACAATTAGAGAAGTTACGCCACAACGTACCTGGGAGGGAAATGAAACCGCCTTCTCCTGGGGCGCCAGAACAGCCATGGAATGATGCGGAATTAGCGGCGGCGCAGGACCGAGCTAAGAAAAACATCCGCAAAAAGGATTGATGTCATGGACACCCGAAGGCAAAAAAGGACCATCTGCATCGGTTGCTTGATTCTATTCTTGATGTCCGGCCAGGCGGCCTGGGGCGAGAGCTACAAAATTGGCCTGGTCCGATCTCCCGGGAGGTTCAGCGAAGCGATCAGAGATGGGTTTGTCAATTATCTCCAGAAATCTCCACTCAAAGATGCCATCATTAAGGATACTCTGGGATTCGAGGCAGTTGAACAGGCGGCTAAGAATGTGGCCATCGCCAATGAATATGTCAATTGGAAAGCCGACTTAATCGTGACCATCGGTTCCTCGACCAGTCATGCCATCGGCCGGCAGTTCCGGGGAACGGCCATGCCCATTCTCTTTCTGGGGGTCACCGATCCGGTGGCGGGCGGATTGGTCAAGGTCATGGGTAAGCCACCGGGAGAAAACATCACGGGCGTCACCTTCCCTATCCCGCTTCAAAAGACCATGGGCGTCTTGGGTAAGATCTTCCCGGCGGCTAAAACCTATTGTTTTGTTTATAACAGCCATTTGCCTCCAGACATGGTGTACGTAAAATGGATCCAGGAATACGCCGAAAAACACGGCCATCCGGTTATCCAATTCATCGACACGACGCCAGATAAGGGCATCCGGCCGGAAGAATTGACCAAAGCAGACCTTTTTTTTGGCTGGTATTCGGTTCACCTTTACCGCTGGGCCATTAAATACCCGAAGGTTCCTTTTGTGGGAAATACCCTGGAAGAGTGCCGCGACGGATCGGTCGTATCGGTTTACCCCAAGCTTCCGGAGTTGGGCGCGCAAGGTGGGGCAATGGCCGTCAATATCCTGTGGGAACGCGTCAGCCCGGGAAAGATTCCGCCGGAACACCCCCGCGAATACGGCATTTGTTTCAATCTCAAACAAGCAAAGGCTCTTAAGATAAAAATCCCTAAGGGAATACTGGAGTTGGCTGACGAAAAGGTTGACTAGGAGTCAATGATGAAGACGAGGTATGTTCTACTG
>JADFYC010000048.1 GCA_015233295.1 Deltaproteobacteria bacterium
CGTCTCCAGCATGGTATTCTGCCCGGCGGCCACCCGATAGCCTTGCATGGGCAACACCACTACCCGCGCCGACCTGATTAGCTCAATCAAATTCTCCTCAGACACTTTTTTAGTGATGAGCTTCACATTCCCGGGCAATGGTCTTTGCGGGATATAGTTTTGCGACAGAATAATTATCTCTTTATCGATCCCCTCGGCCGCGGCCACCAGCGTATCGAAATCACGGTCACTGTTTCCATATGAGAGGACATAATCTTTCGTCTCTTCCAGATGTCCTATGTCTAAATACGATTGCGGCGCCGAGTCCGGGTAGAAACGGATTCTATCCCGGCCGAACCCAAACATATCATGATATATCTGAATTTCCGCCCGGGACGTGCACATATAGTAGTCTATTCCAGGCATAGCCATTCGCAACAGGGCGATCCGTAACCGGTAAGACCAAATCTTTCTGTCCAGCGTGAGGTGAAAATCGCGCACGATATGCCGGGGTCTGACCTTCCTCAACAATATTCTATTGAGGAGCCCGTAGTACACGGCTAAACGCATGGACCAGGAAAACACCGCATGGTACTCCCGGCTTTCGACAACGGCAAAAACCGCGACCCTCCAGAATGACAAAAGCGGCTGTAATACCTTTAATGCCTTGCTCCGACTAGGCCTGGAACTATTCGTATGGATTAAGCTGACTTGAATTCCAATAGCCTTGAGCGCCCGATAGAGCGGCCACCGTCCATCTTCCATCCAATCAACCAGCAAGGCTATCTTCATGGGAGCAACATCCTGGTCAACATGGCTGAATCCTCTCCACTTGGGAGTCCCCGGCTAAGGTGCAAAAGAGGTTTTCAAAACCGGTCACCATTTGCTTTACAGTCAGTCCGGCCTGTACGGCCTTCTGAGACGCTGCGCCCATTTTTCGGCGAAGCTCTTCGTCACCGAAAATCACCATAATCTTCTGGGCCAGATCCTGAGGATCTCCCAGGCGCACCAAAAATCCATTTTCACCGGAATGGACGATCTCCCGCATAAAACCCACATCCGTGCAGACACTGGGTATTCCCGCGGCCATGGCCTCGATCACCGCCACAGAAAGGGTTTCCTGCTCCGGTTTGGTGGACAGCACATTTATATCCACCGCCCGCAGTATGTCCGCAATGTCCCTCCGAAACCCCAAGAAGAGGACATGGCCGGCCAGGCCGAGCCCCTTGGCTAAATCTTCCAGCGCTCCCTTCCGAGGTCCATCACCCACTATGATGAAATACGCGGTGGGGAAATCCCTTAGAACAATCTTAGCCGCCTGCAGCAACACATCGTGCGCCTTGTCCGGCCTTAGAACCGAGATCATGCTCACCACCAAACTCTCCAGAGGAATGCCCAGCCGCCTCTTGGCTTCCGATACCGTCAAGGATGAGTGGCATTTTTCCGGATTAACACCGTTGTAAATCACCTCAATCTTGGACCTGGATATCCCCTCGCTCTTGATCAGGTACTCCTTATGTCCCTGGGCCACGGCGACCACCCGGTCGACCCCCAACAGATGGAACACTCGACGTCCCAACATGGTTAGCCGGTGCATGGAATATCTCTTGGCGGTATCATGATGCCAGTTGATTACTCCGCGTACCCCAGCCAGCTTCGCCGCCGTCACCCCAAAAAAGATAGTGTCCCGATGATTGAGCAGCAACACGATGTCGGCCCGGTCCTTAATCAATAGCCGGGCCAGCCGAGGGATCACCGCGATATCACCATAGCCCTTGAGGATATTAGTCCGGATGGGATATCCCAGTTTTGGAATCTCCTGCCCCAATATCCCCGGTTCCTTGAGAAAATACACCAGAACCTGGAACCGTTCTCGGTTAAGCCCCTGCAGCAAGGCCATCAGCATTTGCTCTGCCCCTCCCATGACCAGAGTCGAGACCAAGACAACCACCTGGATTCTCTTCCCCTGATCATGGCCGGGTCCTTGTTGGGCCTTACCGGGCGCCATTTTTTTTCACCATTTCAAATAGTTCCAGCAATTGCTTTACGTGTGCGGCCATGTTACACTCCTCTAACACGAACTTCTTGCCCGCCCGCCCCATGTCCATTAGCCGATCCTGATCACTTAACATCCACCGGAGCCCATCAGCCAGTCCATCCACGGAATCCGGTTCAACTAGCTTTCCGGTTACACCATCTTGAATCTGCTCCGGGATCCCGCCGATATCAGCCGCCAGCACCGGCGTTTCATATAGGAAACTCTCATAAACACTTCTTGGGCTATTGTCGTACCACCTGCTCGGAACCACAGTGAAAAGCGCCTCCGCAATCCACCGAAACAGTTCTTCACCCGTTTTAAAGCCCAGAAAGTGAATATATTCTTTATACTCCGGCCTGATCAAGCCCTCTATCCGCTCCCTCTCGCCATCATAGCTTCTACCGATCAGAAAAAGATTTGTCGGAGGTGACAATCGTTGCACCGCTTCGATGAGTGTATCCACCCCCTTCTCGTAGCTTATCCGCCCAAAGTACAGGATGTAAGGCTTCTTCTGGACGGTAAACGACATGGGGACCGGTTGCACCGGCGTACTGAGTATGTGGATGCGACTCTTCGGGAACCCCCCGGCAATCAGCTTTTCTTGCATAAACCGGCAGGGGACCACAAATGCGTCCACAAGTTCGTATAACCTCAGCCACTTATGTACATACATAGAGAGGACTCGCAGCGCCGAGGCCCCCAAACTGCCCTTGACGCAGCAGTAGCGCGCTCCGTAAAGATAGGTCCCGTGACTACACAAGGTGCAGGGTCGGCCATCCCTCAAAAATAGATAAGACGGGCAAAGCAAGTTATAGTCACCCAAAAATAAAACCACAGGAATTCCGCGAGCTTTTAAGGTATGCAGGATACTCGGAGACATGTAGTTATAAATATTGAGGACATAGGCGATATCGACCGGACCCGCGGCCTCAAGGAGCCGGGACAAGTACCATCGTGCTTCAAAGGAATAAACACATCTGTCCACGTAGCGAAGCCAATTGGTGAATCCGAGCTTGATGTCGGCATAATGAGGTTCTCCCGACGAACCAGGTGACGGGAGGAAATATCTGCGGTACTCAGAATCCCAGCTATGGGCATACGCGACGCTGAATGGAATAGATGTATGTCCCAGAGCCGTAACCTGCTCCATCATATACTCCAGATATTTTTCCACCCCACCATTAAGAAAAAAATATTTATTGCAAAACACCACCCGCATGACCAATCGCCTCCCCTCAGTTGCATTTGTCCATCCGGCCTTCAAAGGGTCCTGATCCGTTAAGCCCGACCAGAAACCGGCACTCCGGCCATTGAGGCATCTCCACCACATTGACGCTGACCCGAGGTACGTCCCCCAGGGGATACGGTTCAAAGCTAACACCCCCATTCCGGCTGACAAACAGCCCATCCGAGGCCTTGTACGAATAGGCCAGCGTGCCAACTACCACCAAATTGGGGTGAGCGGGATGAACCGCAACGGCATAGGCCGTGATGTGGGCCGGCGCTTTACCTGGAAGCTGGACCACCTTCCAGGTCTTGCCTTTATCTTCACTGATAATCATTTTTTTTTCGGCACACGCCACCAATAAACGTGACGGATTCGATGGAGCAATAGCCATCCCAAAGGTAAAGGGATGACCCGGACTAATGGGCGTCCAGCTTTCTCCTCCGTTGATGCTCTGGTACACCCCGCCTTGGAGAGTGCCGGCATAAATAGTTTTGGGATTCTCCGGATCAATCATCAGGGCCCGCGGCCCCTTGATATAAGGCGTGGTCAGGCCCTGGTTCATGCGTTTCCAGTTTTTTCCTCCGTCCACACTTTTAAAGACTCCATAACCGTTCGCGCCCAGGTACACGGTGTCGTCATTTTTTGGATCTACGGCCAGATTGGTGGCCGCCCCATCAACAAATCCCAGTTTCGGCAACGGGTCTCCCGGCACAGGGAAGCTCAGGTCATCCCAGCTCTCACCACCATTGAGGCTGCGGTAAACGAAGAACTTCTTTTCTTTCTTGTTCCACGGATTCATCAGCACATATATTTTTTGGGGGTCCTGACCGGAGAAAGCCGCTTGCAGGGCATGGCCATCAGGAAGACCGGTCATTTTACGTTTCCAGGTTTTGCCGTGGTCATTACTGACGACAATCCCGTTGTCCGCCACGGCCAGAAAAATTCGGGCCGGCGCCATAGGATGTACCCGAATATCGTTGATGACCGTATTCTGAAGTCCACGATGAACCTGGTACCAGTTTTCCCCCTCGTCGGGACTCTGCCACACATTCATCCAATCCGTGAGATAGAGCCGGCGGGGGTTGCCTGGAGAGAAAGCGATCTTTTCGAGGTCCATTTGCCCTTTGGCAAAGGTCTCAGGCGCGCCTGGTTTAAAATGAAATTCAGTTATCTTTTTCCATGAGTTGCCTCCATCGCTCGACTTGTAAAGCAGACGAGGCCAGGTCTCCGGATAAATGCCCAGAAAAATTAAATCAGGATTTTGAGGGGCAACACCGAGTAATTTGAATGCAGCCAGCCGGTCAGCGGCCATCTGCATCAGTCCCAGCCGGCGGGCCTCCCACTGCATCTTTTCTCCATTCCAGACATACACCCCGCGCCTCTTCTCCACCACATACAGGCGTCCGTTCGGGTGAGCCGCCATGTTCACAATCTCCCGCTGATCCGGGTCCAGCCCCTCGCTCCATGGCTGCCATTTTTCTTCAATCAACCGAAAAACACCTCGGTCCGTTCCGGCATAGACACTTGGACCCAAGAGGGACAGGCAGTTTACCTGGAACTTCTCCAAACCCGGGATGCGATGCGCCTGCCGGCCGGTAGGGCCGCCCAGCTCAACTTGCCACACTCCGTTATCAGGCGTGGCCACCCAGAGTCCACCACCGGAGCACAGAATCAAATTGTTTCCTAACTGACGGGAATTGTATCTTATTTCCTCGCTGTGCTTCAGCCAGGTTTCCCCTCCGTCCGGGCTCGCATAAAGCCCATCGTCGGTCAGGACAAAGACCTGCCGGGAATCATCAGGGTGGATAAGTATGTCAGCCACGGCAAAACTCTCCAGCCCCTGGCCCTTCATCTGGAAGCTTTTCCCCCCATCCACGCTTTTATAAATTCCCGACACATCAGACCCGATGAAGATGATCTCCGGGTGCCGCGGGTCTATCGCGATAGAGGTAAACCGGCCGCCACCTTCGTATCCGCACGGGGAAAGAGATATCTGGTTCAGGGGCAACTGTTCTTCGGCATAACCGTCATAGGTCATTACCCAGCACAAGAGCAAAACAACACAAGCATAAATCAGGTAAGTCAACGGCTTTGTTCTATTCTGATTTTTCATAAGTTATGCCCCCCGAACCAGGCACTATATTTTCGGCCGAAGTTTTGCCTTGTACATAGATTTTGTAGACGGAAGGAAGGTAAGAAAGTCCCCGCTCTTTGATAGGCTACGAACGTACTATTTATAGATTGGCTTCCTTGAGTCTAAATTATAGGTCCTCTTGCCTTGGAACTGCGCGTTATATTGCACATATGCGTGCTGTATCTTATCATATCCCTTAATCCACACAGATCCGGAGACTCTATTACTACTTATTCGCAAGACCAACTTCCCGGCCTGAGCCAACACCTTAGTTGGAAGAGCGACTTTAAGTATATGCTTTTTCTCCTCATCTTTATGTTGAATCGACGACTCGGAGCTCTTCAATAATTTGGGACTGAGATAAAAAAAGTTGACATTAGGCGGCTTAATATATGATCTTTTGACCTCGCACACTATCTCATCAGCATAATAATAGGTCATCGCACTCGTCGCGGAGTCCCAAAAAAAACAATTTCTGGAGTTTCTTTGCGGAAAGGGAAGGATAACAACCTGATAAGGTTCTACCCTGTCAGCGGAATGGGATAGGAACAACAGGCACTGACTGCCACCGAATTTTTCCTTGGTTACATTGCCCGATAGCACGACCAGATACTGTTTCGGCACACTAGCGTTATCATCCAGCAGATACTGTGCAAACAACGGCGAAGGTAAGGATGCCGCTGCACCCAGGCATATTGCGGAGACATACATCCACCTGAAGATTGTCCCCCAATACAAGACAACCCGACCATAGATGAACCAGGTAAATACAACCGACCATCTCAGGTGCGAATTTTTTCCCGATGCGCAGGTGGCATAGACCTCAACCATAATGCGGACGCCCTTTGAGATTCTTGATCGTCCCCCAAACCGTCTCAAAGCACACTCCCAAATCCCTCGTCTTGAATAACCAGATTATCCCGAGGTAGCATGAACAAATCAGCACCGTAATCGTCGGGAAGTAGACATACCGGCTAATTCCTAAATTCCCCATCAGCTTCAAAGCTAGATACCCCATCACAAACATACAGGCCACGGCCATCAGTAGTCTGCTCAAGCTGTGATACAGGTCGGATAGGTCTGTTATCATGAGGCGCCGCTTCAGCAAGACTAAAAAAACCAATGTCACAACTACTGAAACAGCAGTCGTGGACAGCGCAATTCCCGCAACGCCGAGAAAATGCATAAACATCAGGTTAAATCCAAAATTCAACCCGATCGATACCAGTCCCATCACAAAAAGAGGCATCGTGTTTTTCATGGCGGCAAAAAAGGTTCCATTAACATAGGTATAGGCTTGAAATGACAGTCCTGAACAGTAAAGCACCAGAGCCTTGGCGGTCTGCTCGGCCGCATGCCCATCAAAAGCCCCACGTTGCAAGAGAACGGCCACAATGTCATCCGCAAACAGCCCCACCAGGCAGGTGATGGGGAAAGTCACAAACCCGAGAAAGATAATGCTGTACTTAAATATATTCCTCAAGTCATCGAAATTTCCGACTGCCGCCGCTTCGCTAATGAAAGGAAAGATCGCCCTGGAAAGAGCAATAATGACCACCTGGGTGGGAAGGTCGTTGATCCTGTAGGCGTACCTTAAAGTGGATACGGAGCCGGGAGGAAGTTGCGTGGCCATCATCTGGTCGACTAAGACGTTGGAGTTAGCAATCAACTGACCTCCCAACAAGGGGAGGGCCAGCAACAGGAATGTATTAATCTCACTTTTATCTAATGCCACCTTATCCAGAAATCGAAATCCACTCCGATGCAGGCTGAAGCCCATGTAAAGAAACTTGCCCAGAGTCCCCAGCACCATCCCCCAGGCCAAGACGTATATCCCCATCTGACGGCAACAGAGCAATAAGACGATAGAAACAAAATTTACAGATATTGGGGCCACATGCAAACCGACAAAATCCTTGCGCGCATGTAGTAACCCCGTCAAAATGATGCTCGCCCCGTCAATCAGGAGCAATACTGAAAGCAGTTTTTCTATCCCTATGCCCAGCGTTTTTTGGTTCGCGTCTAAACCATACCCCATCGCCGGAAAAATAAACGGACTCAACATGTAAACGGCTAAGGCCAAAATTCCAAAGAATAAAATACTCATATAAAACAATGCCAACGCCCTCGCATTCGCTTGTGTGGCGCTGGACCGATTGGACCACTCGATATAGAGAGGGACAAACGAGGCCACAAAGGCCCCGGTAAACATTAGCATGGTCAGACCAGGAAGGGCGTAAGCCAGGTTGTAGACATCCAGACTGGCCGCAATCCCAAAACGGTGAGCCATGAGCACTTCCTTCACCAGAGCCATACCTTTGTCCACCAGGGTCAAAGCGATAATGATCGCTCCAGCCCGGGCAATGAGATGGTATGTATCGGCGTCGCCTGCCTTCCGGTGTTCGTAGTAATCCAAATGGATAACCCACCCTTTTTACATCCCATACCCGAAGAGGACCACCTTCAAGGTCTTAAGTGTGATCTTCAGATCCAACCATAAGGACCAATTATCGATATACTCGAGGTCCATCTTCATCCACTCCTCAAATTCGGTCTGGTTCCGATCCTTGCTGATTTGCCAAATACAGGTCAACCCAGGTTTCATGTAAAAGCGCCGTCTTTCACTGAGGTCATAGCTCCTTACTTCAGAGGGAACAGGCGGACGAGGCCCGACTAAGCTCATCTCGCCTCGAAGGACATTGATCAAATTGGGCAATTCATCCAGGCTGGTTTTGCGCAACACGGTCCCAACCCGGGGAATAATCCGAGGATCATGCTTTATCTTGAACACGGGTCCGTCCGCCTCGTTATAGCGGGTCATCTCCTCCTGCATCTTCTCCGCGCCGACCACCATTGTCCGAAATTTGAATAGGGTGAATTTGCGGCCGAACAACCCCACCCGCTCTTGCTTGAAAAATACCGGCCCAGGCGACACTATCTTGATGGTGCATGCAATGGCTGCAAGCAATGGGCACAACAAAACTATCCCGATACCGGCCAGCACGTAATCCATGGCCGCTTTCACCAGGAGCCACCCCCGCTTGAAGGGAGTAGCCGTTAAGAGTAAGGTAGCCACCCCATTGAACTCTTCAAACTGGAGGTTGTAGAACTTAGGAATATCGGCCAGAAGCTTTTGCAAATGCCAATGCGGCAATATCCGGATCGGAACGCCGACTAACTCGGCCACTGCCAAGTACTCACCCGCCTTATCCAGTTTATCAATTGGCGTGGCCAGGACAATTTCATCGACCACCTCGCTATCTAAATAATGCACCAATTGCTCGACGGTACCAATGACACAAACGTCCTGGTAGACCGCCTTGCCGACGCTATCGACATCTATGTCCAGACACCCCAACACCTTATATTTCAGGTCAGGGTTATCACTTATAAATTTAACGAATTCCCGAGCCTCTCCCTCGCTCCCGATAATGATCAGCAGAGCATGTTCAGCCCCTGTCTTTCCCCGGACGAGCGACATGACCCACCAACTGAACATCAACAACAAAATGTTCAGGCTATAAAATATGCCTATCAGCAACCGGCTGATGTCTGTGATCTTTAGGGCGTATAAACATAATATAAGCACCGCCGTATTGAGAGTTACAAGTTTTGTGATTTTCCAAAAAAACCGCCAAGTTATAGTCATCCGGTAATTCAGATGGTACCGGCTCGAGGCAAAACCGGAATAAGAAATTATAATTGATAGAAACAACACGGCATGATAGATCGGCATATCCTCAAGACCGCCGATCGGATATGGGAGAAAGTATTTCTTGATGGAATAGGCCAGGGAAAAAGCTGCCGCGGTAAGGGCCGTATCAAAAACCCTGTGAATGTGTATCAACAATTTATTCTCAGCCGAAGCCATAACACGACATCCAGGTAGCTTAAGAAGTGAGTGCTTTCATACATCTGTGCGGGTAACTACGACAGCCACACGCATCACCTGTCTTCAAGGCTTTTCAGATATAACTTCTCCAGGGCCAGGGCGGCTGCATCCCAACTATAGTGGCTTTCAACCGCAGTCTTGGGCAATGCCCTAATTTTTTTCAGGCATCCATTGGATATTTTATCCATTCCATCCATTCTCCGGGCCAGTGTTTCGACCTGACGCACAGGAAACAAATGCCCCACGACGTTCTTGAATCCCATGATCTCTCGGTGCGGTTCAATGTCACTCAGCAAACACTCCAGGCCATAGGAAAAAGCCTCCAGAACCGTCAATGGTAAGCCCTCGAGTTCTGATGCGTTTACAAAAGCCCGGGCATTGGAGTATAGCTCTTGTATCGCCTCACCGTACTGGAAACCTATAAATAAAATAGACGAATTATTACCGGCCAACAGCTTTAATTTACGCACATAATCATCCGCTCCGGCGCTATCCCCTACAATTACGAGCTTTGTTCCCCGCGGCTTTAAGCCGAAGGCCATGATGATGTCTTCTACGCGTTTTTCCGGCACCAGGCGCCCGACAAACAGAAAATAACCTCTCGAAGTCAGCCCGAATTTGCGAATAATATTCGGTTCTCTAAGAACCGGGACGGGAATTCCATTTGGGATGTAATGGGCCTCCACTCCATAGCTACGTTTATAATATTTCACCAGTTCCTTTGAAACGACGATCCGATAATGGGGAAACACGGCTGAACACCATTCCCCGATCCGGACTAGCCGCGAGGCCCAGGGCGGCCATTTTTTCCGTTGCCAATCAAGTCCGCCGCACGTGAAAAATAACCTCATCTTCGGCCGAAATAGTCTGACTAACGGGCTGAATACAGCCGGGCCCTGAGAGTAAATATGAACGATTTCAGGATTTGATTTGAGAATGTGGAGGATGGATAAAAACGTGTGGATCAAAGCCTCCGTATATTTCGTATTGATCGTCGGTAGCCGGCGTATCTCCATGCCCTTATATAGGGTAATATCCTTCGGCACATAAGAGTTACGGGCATAAATGATAATTCTATATCCTTTGGCGGCCAGACGCGAATAGAGTTCCTCACACTGGTGCTCTACCCCCCCCCAAGTCCCCGGAACGCCACGAAATCCTGTCACCGCTATAGTTACCATTCCATCCTCGTTGACTTTGGTTGTTCTTGACATAAATCATGGCCAAGGTTCTCTATAATGACCCTGTTGCGGTTTTTTCCGCCATGCCTGTCACGACCAAATAGAGCACGTGGAAAGAGCGAAAATCAAGCTGGACCAGCGTCCGCGGGCATGCTTTTAACGATTCCAGTCGTCCTCAAGCCTGACAATATCTTCCTCAAGGCATTTACCTAACTGTATCACTATGAAAACTAAATTCTCTTCATCAATGTTTTCGAGCCGATGTTGACAATTTACAGGTATAAAGACATAATCTCCCACAGATACATCTCTTTGTGAATCGTCTATGGTGAGTCTGCCTCGACCCTGGACGATCACCCAGTGCTCGGACCTCAGATGGTGATATTGCAGGGAGAATCGCTTGCCGGAGGAGATGATGATTCGTTTCACCCGGTATCCACGTTCATCTATGTACTCTTCCCAGCAGCCCCAGGGACGATCATATAGGCGAACCATCGTCTATAATCCTTATAAAATCGAGATGTTTTGAAATGGACACGAATAACCGGGAAGCCGATAGAGCTCTCCCTATGGTCTTCCTAGGGCGCCGACCAAAGAGATTCAAGTTCTGAAATAGTTTGTCGGATATCAAAGCGCTCTGCGTTCCGGTAGGCATTGTCGGCATATTTCAGAGCCATTTCCGGTTTATCTAAAAAATCCGCAATTGCCGAGGCGAGGGACTCAACGTTCCCGGCCGGTACCAGCCGTCCGTTTATATTATGTTCTATGATCCCTATATTACCGGCAATAGCGGTGGCAATGATGGGTTTTCCGGCGGCCATCGCCTCTAACAAGGCCAACGACGTTCCCTCCCACAAAGAGGGTAATACGAATATGTCCGTCACAGCCAGTATGTCGGACACATCGTTTCGGCTTCCCAAAAAGTTGACCTGGTCCTTCAATCCCAATGCGGCGCATTCCGTCCTCAGGTCATTCTTTAACTCTCCATCACCAACCAGCAACAGCCTTAGTTCCGGAAATCTTAGCTTAAGCAAGGCGATGGCCTGAAGCAGATAAGTATGCCCTTTGGGGTGGCTCAGACGTCCCACCGTGGTGACCACGCGGTTCCCCACCCGTAATCCCAGCGATTGCCGTAACTGGGCAGGCACCTCTCGCCGCCGGTACCTGTTCACGTCTATTCCATTGATGATCACCTTGATTTTCTCAGGTCTGACCCCAAAATCAGCCCTTAGCCTCCGCCCCACATCTTCAGACACAGCCACCGCAAAATCAGCCCATCGGTTAATCAGCTCCCTGGACAACACTTTCCGCATCACATTGCGAACATCATACGCCCCACGGTCAGAAGGTAAGAACACGTTGTGGTTCGTTGTTAATATCAGTTCCACACCGCTCAGGGTTCCGGCCACTATCCCCAAAAACTCTGCATCTGAGAGATGGCACTGAATCACGTCTATCTTTAATCCGGCGCAGAGGTTCATTAAATCTCTGATGCTACCGTACACATACGAAGCAAACCGCGGTAGACACAAGATACTAGGGCGCGTCCTCCCAAGGCAAATAACCTTCACCCCTTTTGATTCTATTTCTGCCTTTAAAGACGTATCAGTCTGAAGGGTACACACGGTCAGGTTGTACGTGTCCTTGTGGATCCACTCGGCTAAGGGCACGAGCAATCTCTGGGCCCCCCCGTACTCCAAA
Organism: Deltaproteobacteria bacterium; assembly: GCA_015233295.1. Lineage (GTDB taxonomy): Bacteria > Desulfobacterota > JADFXK01 > JADFXK01 > JADFXK01 > JADFXK01. The sequence goes on from JADFYC010000048.1 coordinate 12,154, forward strand.
TGATCTATAACCTGAAGTATGTTCCTCTTGACCGCCACACGAGGCCCCAATATTTTTATGTTACAGGACTTATTCGAAAACCAGTTACCGGTCCGACGATATCTTTCACCGCATTTGTCGAATTTTTTTGAAGACTAGACGTAGGGTAATCCCAGAATGCGAGGGGTCGATATTGGAACATTATCCGTCACCCCCGGTTTCCTGATCACTTATGGTACACATGGAATTATAGTTACTTAAGTATCTTATAGATAATTTGGGGAACAGGGTATTCCCGGGCATTCATAACGGTCCCAGCAACTTTCACGTTATTGCTGGTCAATCTATCTAGGGCGGCTCTTATTAGCTCGCGTCTGGAATATCCATATTTGCATACGAAGATAACTTGAGTTACATCTTGCCCCAACCTAACGACATTTGCCGATTCACTTACAGGTTGGCCGTCCAGAATGGTAATATCAAAAGTTCCGACACAAAATTTTAAGAAATCATTTAACAAGGTATCCGGGGAGAGGAATGTACCTCGCCTTGTCGCCCCCTTTTTAAATCCAGATGGAAGAATGTACAAGTTATTAAAATCAGTCCTATAAATAAGACGTCCTAATTCCGCTCTCTTCCGCAAATAGGACATCAGCCCGGGACCATCCGGAGAGCGGTACATCGTCTTTTGCCCCCTTTCAGTCTCCGTATCTACATATAATACCTTTTTGTAATATTCCCGAGCGAGATACATGGCCAGATAAAAGGATACAAAGGTCGCTCCTTCTCCACTTCTGGGCCCGCACACTAAAACGGTTTCCGGGCGCACTAAAGCGGCCAGCATGGCACTGGCCCAAATATCTTCAAGCGCCAACGACATGCTTTCCAGTCTGAATACATGAACGTCAACGGATTCCTCGAATTGTATATTCGGGACGTGGTAAAGCCATTGATCTTTAGCGTCTAACAGAGACGTGTCTCTACCATTTATTCACGCCGCACCGACTGGACGTGCCTCACCGTTCGTATCGGGTGTTCCATGAGGGCCGCCATCTAAAAGGTTTGTACTGGATTTTAACGCGTCTCCATGATACCCGTTTTCTTTCGGCGGCATGTGATTGTTCGTCTCACGGCGCTGTTTGAATGCCTCTTCCCAACCAAGTCTTTTGGTCATACCCTTTTCTCTCAGTCGCCCACGTTAAAAAAGGCTTTTCACGACTACGGTTGCATCAAATATAATGCCGAGCAAGACAAAAACTATAAAACTCATTGATATTATTATAAACATCCTCAATCCTCCAACATTATTGCGGGCCACGCGCTTTAAAGGTTCGAGTCCGATATCGGTGTCCGTCCCCTCGTCGTTTTCCATGTGCCGGTTCTCTTGAGCCTCCTTCACTAAAGGGCGGGGTTCCGCCGTCACAAACGCCGGCCGGAGAAGCTCGGCTCTTTTCGCTTCGGTCACGTCAAGGGTAATAGCCGGCGATAGAGTATGCCTGATTGCGCCATTACCTCCGGCCGCCTCACCAAATTCCAGCAAACCATTGGCACTCTCAGCCACTATGGCGTCACCAATAAGGGACAATTTTCGGTCAGCTCCCAAAAGCAGGCATCGGTCACAGATTTTATGGATTCTCCCTGGAATTCCTCTGCTAATGCCGTAGATCTTTTCTATCGCATCATCCGCAAACGTCGGAACCCCCGGCGCCCCAGATAGAAACAACCGAAAATACATATATTCTCTTGTCTCTGCCAAATCAAGCCCATATAGATGGTAACGTTTGACCATTTGCTCATCGCCACAACTTTTCTGCCACTCATCTATCCTATCGACCAGGTCATGGCGGGCAAACAGGATAAGTTGCCTAGATGGAGCCGACCCGGCGCCCGGTCCTTCCTGAGGTAATTTACATGCCTTAAAAATCTCCACATCATCGGCGTCATCTATAATCACATAAAGCAATTTCCGGTCTGCGATCCCCGTTGGCTTTAGCGGCATGGAGGCATTAAGACCAGCTTCCCGACCTTCAATCGGATCAGTCTTTGTCTTTGCCTTCCTGGGTAGTTGCACTGGATTCATCCGGTGAGGCGCCGAGACGTAGGTTACCACCGCCTTACCCTCCTCCATCAGGAAGTTCACCAGTTTTAAGCGAAGGGTACTCTTTCCGGTTCCCTTTTCGCCCGTGACCAGAATCGGCAGATCACATCCCGACATTGTATCCTGGAGGATGGAATTCCATACTTTCTCATGGGCCTTAGAACTAAAGTAGCCCATGGCCGACGGTTTGACTCTATATGCCTCCGAGTCCATTTCGTAAAAGTCTTTATACATATCCGATATTCCGATGTATCAAAACAAGCCGTTTTTACCCAGTGCATCCTAAAATCTCGGTCGTTCGGCCGGGCAGCAGTCATGATCACGCCGCCGTAACGTACTTCCGATGAAGCCCGTCGATCATGCCGCCAAATGTAAAAAAGACTGAATTCCCAAATAAGAAGTAGGATGGCTCAACAAAAAGGTTGTTATTAAGATATACAATCATGCCCGTGGCTAAAATCAGCAAGAAATTATAACCTAGGAAGCGCGTTTCGGGAAGGAACTCAACCAATCTATATAATCGCTTAAATAATGTAAATATAATTGCTACATATACTGCTGTCCCGGTAATTCCCAGTTCAACTAACAATCCCAAGAAGTGGTTATGTTGAGTAAAAACCGTGGACCCCTCTGGAAAAGGAACCTTTCCCCGATATTTTTCCATGGCGGCGGGGAAGAACTGGCCTTCGCCCACCCCAAAGATGGGATGATCAAAGAACATAAGCAGCGACATATTGATAAGTGACAGCCGATCAGCAACTTCCTTGGTCTGAAGAACTCCACCCTGTCTCCTATCCGCAGACATCAAGACCTGAATGTTGAATGACATAAACACAAGGCATATGGCGACCGGAAAGGCCAGCAACTTCAATTTGGAAAAAGACACTCGATAGACAGTCAGCAAGGCGATCAAGGTAATGGCAAAACCAAGGTAGACCGACCG
>JADFYC010000490.1 GCA_015233295.1 Deltaproteobacteria bacterium
ATAAAAAACGAAAAGGCACCCAACTATCACTTATCGTCTCTGCCCTGTATAACGCCAGATGTTCCTGGCGAATAAGGCAAACAGGCAAAAGCCCTAGGACGTTGTCGAGGTGACCTTCTGCTTATAAGTTAACCATTAAATTGAAATTGTCAACCTGATTACATGGTATTATGGCTATGCCATTATATCGATGAGAGAACCGACCGTTTGGCCTTTCATATTCGCACCTGGCGTGGAGGCGGCTTGAGAGACACCTCTATTATCAGAGTCGCCATCATTTTTGACCTGGCGAACAACTGGTGAGACTGCCTGGAGGGGTTGATAGGCCTGGATCGTTGCAAAGCTTCCCGATAAAATTGAATTGAGCAACATAATCACACCTCCTACTGAGATGTATAACGCACGGCAATGGATAGCTGAACTTTGGTCTTTCCTTTAGTATCGGCTTAGTTCTCTTTCTCCTTTTTCAATTGTTAAAAAGTCACGTCAAATAATTTAATTAGAACAAGATCGCAAGATTTGTGCTGATCAAAAATCGATGGGAAATGAACTGATTGGAGGGAAAAGCTGGCAGGATTTTTATAAAATCGAGTAGGGGGGTGCCTCACGGTCCCCCCTCTCACACCACCGGGCATACCTGCTAGGTACCACGGCGGTTTCCTGAAGTTTGTAACGTCATGTACCTGTCAATCTGGCTGACGAGCCCTTGCCCCTGAAACCATGCCACAGACATTGCTCGGTGTGCTTGCGGTGTATCCGCCAGACGCCACCAGCCTTTCCCTGAAAGTGCCAGCATCCACGATTCTTGCTCGTTCACTCCACATGATTTCAAGAAGTCCGTAATGGTTTTCACTCGTTTGCATTGCTTTAACCGAACACAGCGGAGCTTACGGCGAAGCCATTTTTCCAATCGTTGGAGATGGCTCTTGCATTCAGCATGCCGAAAGTATGTGACCCAGCCCGTGAGAAAGCTGTTGACCTTCTCGATGCGTTTCTCAAACGCCATCGACCGGTTTCGTTTGGTTATCTCTCGGATTCGATCCTTTGCCCGATCAAGGCTCTTGGGCGCAATTCCCAATCGTCCTCCCGGCAAAAGTCGATAACCAAGAAACTTTCGCTTCCCAACAAAAGCCACCGCACTCTTGTCTTGGTTCACCCGAAGCCGAAGCTTCTCTTCAAGGAATCTCGTGATCGACGCCATGACCCTACGGCCTGCCACTATGGTCCGAACGTAGATGTTACAGTCGTCCGCATAGCGACAGAACTTGTGGCCTCGTCTCTCCAATTCCTTGTCCAAGTCGTCCAGGAGGAGGTTTGCTAATAGCGGCGATAGCGGGCCGCCCTGGGGCGTGCCCTCGCATCGGGTGACACATACTCCATCCTGCATCATTCCCGCTTCCAAGAACCGGCGGATCAGACCCAGTAGCCGCTTGTCACCAATGTAACGGGCCAAGCGGGACATCAGTATATCGTGGTTTACCCGGTCAAAGAACTTCTCCAGGTCGCAATCCAATGTCATTAACTTAAGCCAGACGCAAGCCAATGTCGAGACCCGGTCGTGAATTTAGAATCGAGAAGTAACGTTCCACAATTCGTGAGTTGATGTACCAAAATGATTGCGTTGGCAATTTTCTCAGAATGGGAACAATATAGACAGCCGTGCACGCGAGCTCGGAAGGATTAGGAAAATGATCCAACCACGAAAAGTTGGACGATCGGCCTAATTCCCGAAGAGCGTGTTTTGGACCTGTCCGACCCGGTTGAGGCCGTGGTTTCGTGGAGTTAATGCCGCAGTTTTACCCACGGCGATCCAACTCGATTGTCTTTGGGGATCAACGCCGCAAACTATCTCCTATGGTGATAGGATAACTCCAGATGGTGAAATCGGTTTTCACAATGATGTCATCGTCTAATACTCCCCAAACCACCATCATAACTAACGAGTTGGTTTATAAGCGAGGTGGAATCTCTTACGATTCACCCTAATGTTCCTTGGATATTTTCGACCAGGTCTAATCGGTTCGATGGTCTTAGAAAATAGATCGAGCAACCTCCGCACCAAGACGGAAATGTTTGACCGGGTAAACAATAGGACAACGGTATCTTTTACAATGGACATTATATGTGTCATATTAATCTGATATTTGTATTTTCTATCGTTGTCTTCATCAACTGTTTGTTGGGCTGGATGCGCCAGGGCTGCGGCAAGGTTCATCGTAAAGACTTTGGCATGGAAGTCTTGGTACACAGATTCAACGGATTTGCCGGAAAAATTCTCTATTTCAATTCGGCATTTCATTAGCTTGTAGTCTTCTTCCACAGGCCATCTCATCCGGTATAGTTCTTCAAATATTTCATAATGATATAGGTTAGTATCGAGTAGCGATGTAATAAGAACGACAGGTTGTTTCCCGGGCACATCAATGCGGATCAATCGCAGCCTTATTGGTTCAGTGGATAAGCCCAGGGTATTACATTTTCTAACGCCATCGCCACTTCTCAGATGATGAAGGCCCGGGCCAATAAAGGAGCCACCGGGGCCAACGCCATAGTCAAGACATCCAGAATTGCCGACGTTATCATCGGCCCGATCGGCATCATCCTGGCCAATGCCATGATGGGTGAGGTAACCCCGGAAATGGCCGCCGCCGTAGCGGATTCCCCGGCCAAAAAAATATTGCTCCCCCTGAGCCAGGAGAACGTGGAAATAGCGGGTCTGA
>JADFYC010000491.1 GCA_015233295.1 Deltaproteobacteria bacterium
CATAGGGCTCAACTTAGATACCGCGATACTAGCCGCGCTGGGCGTGCATTGGAACCTGACCAACCTCCATGTGCTGAACAATGCGCTTATCGAATTCGAGATGGACTGCGAACTTATGAATGGCACGGAGGCCATTTCATTCAATTACCATCTGCATCTTCGCACCCGTAAGAGTGGGACGAGCGAAGCCCAGACTCTGAGCGTTGAGGAAGAGAGGCTAACCGCGAGTGGCGGCCCGTTCGCCCAGACGGTGCTGCTGGAAAATCGTGGTGGTAAAGCCCGCATGCTCAATGAGGAAGGCTTTGTCCAAAAGCGTATGGACGCGCCCAATTATGTTGAAGCGCGGGTTCCTGATAATGCGTCAATGTTATCTCAGTTGTTCGAGTTAGATAATAACCAACGGGCCATTCTCTTCAGACGCTTCTTGCGTTCCTGGAGCTATTACAACCTCTCGCCCGATGCTTTACGTCAGCCGGACGTGGTTCCGAATAATGAGACATTGTCCAGCAATGGACAAAACTTGAGCCGGGTCCTCTTTGACCTTCATAACCTGAACCCCCGCATCGAGCGGAAATTGATCGAGACGGTCCGGTTGCTGGAACCGCAACTCGAGTTCTTCAATTTCTGGTCTGCCGACCCGGACCACATCCACCTGGCTATTGAAAACAAAGACGGGTATCGATTGGGTGCGCGCAGCATTTCCGACGGCACTTTGCGGTTCATGGGTCTGGTCTGGGTGGTCCTTATGGCGGAATATCGGGCGCGTCAATCAGGATTCTCTCCCCTGACCATTATTGAGGAGCCGGAAAATGGGTTATATGTAGGTCATCTCAAGCCGCTTATCGAAATGATTGATGTTTCCGGGCGGAGCGGTCAGTTTGTGTTCACCTCGCATAGCCCCTACTTCATTGATCTCTTTGACGACAACCTGGATGGTGTCCACATTCTCAAACCCGGTCATCCATCTTCCATCCTGGTCAAACCCGATTCGCAGAAGGTGAAAACGCTTCTCGATCAGATGCCGCTCGGCGAAATGCACTATCGGGAGATGCTGGCATGAAGGTCGGATACTCGGTGGAAGGCAGCACGGATAGGGCGTTCCTTAGGGGCTTGCGTGACCGCTGGTGTCTGGAAGCAACACTGCTCGAAGGGCGATTCCGAGGTCAATCCGGCCAGAGTCAGCGTCGCGAAATACCTAATACATGCCTTGAATTGACTTCAAAGAGTGTGGATCTGATTATTTTCATGCGGGACGCAAATAACGAAGACTGGCAAGAAGTGCTGAAAGGAGATAGCAACCGGTGTCGAGAAGAACATCGCCATCTTGTTGTCTTTGCCGTGTGTGATCGAAATATCGAGTGCTGGCTGTGCGCGGATCGCGACTTTATCGCCGGGTGGACCAACCGCAAGCCCGACCACTTTGACCAGCCGGATCCGAAGAAAACATTCGAGCAGGCCCTGGGTCTCTCCGCCCGGACTAGAGGGGAGAAGGAGCCGGAAATCGCCTCCCTTGTCTGTAAGGCGCCTTTAAAACATTGGTTGTCCAATAAATCATTCGAGGCGTTCTATGAGGAACTTCGGCGGCAGAGCAAGCGTCTGGCTTGTCAAATCGAAAATCTGAGGGAAAGATAACCGTTCCCGGCTGGACCAGGCCGGTCTGGTTCGGTTGATCACGGAAAAGGGCATTCACGCCCATGCCGGAATATCATAAAAAGGAGTCGAAGCCATGTCGGAACCGGCGAAGAAAGAGGCAATCTACGATGATCTCTACAATATCCCGGAAAATATGACCGGGGAGATTATCCGCGGAGAACTGATCGTCACCCCTAGACCGTCGACCAAACACGTCCGCACCACATCCGCATTGAATGTGAAAATTGGTGGGCCCTATGACTTTGGCGAAGGCGGCGGGCCGGGAGGATGGATCATCCTGGTTGAGCCGGAGATCGCCTTGGGGGAAAATATCCTCGTCCCGGATCTGGCCGGGTGGAAAAAGGACAGATTCCCCAAGAAACAGGAGCACAACTGGATCGATGTCGTTCCCGATTGGGTGTGTGAGGTTTTGTCGCCCAGTACGGCTTTGCGCGACCGGACCAAAAAAATGGCTATCTATGCCGAGTATGGGGTAGGGCATCTCTGGTTCATTGATCCTGTCCATATGACGGTGGACGTGTTTAGACTTGAATCCGATCATTGGGTTTCCCTGGGCGTTTTTGGCGGCACGGACAAAGCGCGCCTGGAACCGTTTGCCCAGATAGAAATCGACCTTGGCGATCTTTGGTTGACGCCTTGAGGACGGCTGGTGATGATGATTTTATTGATCGGCGGGACCATAGAAACCGCCTCGTTTGCCGAGGCCCTGGCTGCGGCCGGGTTTGACGTGCTGGTGTCTACAGCCACAGATGTGGCCTTGGAGGTGGGGCGCCATCCCCGGATATGCCGGAGATGCGGGCGGCTGGACCAGGCCGGTCTGGCCCGGTTGATCACGGAAAAAGACATCCGGGCCGTGGTGGATATCGTGCATCCCTATGCCGGGATGGCCAGGCTGCATGCCCGGATGGCCGCGGCCGAACGGCACATCCCCTACCTGAGCTGGGTCAGGCCGGCAGTCCTGTCGCCGGAGGAGTCTCTATTTTTTGCCCCTAATCATCTTGAGGCGGCCCAACTGGCTTGTTCGTTTCAGGCGACGGTCTTTTTGACCACCGGG
>JADFYC010000492.1 GCA_015233295.1 Deltaproteobacteria bacterium
TGCTCATCCAGTTCATACTTGGACGGCGCCGAAACAAGCGCCACGTCATGTCGGCTTGATCCCTTGAGTGTCTCGACCCTAAAGCCTTCCGGAATATTGACTCGGGCCGCTTCTGCCATGGCTTCCAGGGTCAAGCTCTTTCCTGTGGTCATATCTCGTATGTCGGTAAACCGGAACCGGCCGGTCCGGTCTACTATCAAATCCAGCACAACCGGCTTCTGGTCGGCCGCCACGATCGGCGGGACCAACATCACCCTGACAGCGAAGAGATTTAATGACCCCAATGTGAAGAGTACTTTTTTCTTGATCACCACCGCGGCGGCCTCGAAGGTTCGGCTAACCGATGTCCCTTCACCTGTGGCGGTCCGGACCCGGACCAGGACATTTTCCTTTAGTTTCTGCTCATCCAATTCGATTTTAAGAGGAATGCCCTGGGCGCTATCCATAGACCAGACCATTAAGGCCGACCCGGTGACGGCCCACAAGATGACTGAGGTAACCACAATCAACCTTTTCAAAATTTTCACTTTGCCATCTCCTGTTACCGGTTCAAGTTCATTCGGTTGTGCGCTGTTCACGGGCGGACAGCCAGGGCCAGGTGTATGTGTTTTCCAGCCCGAAATCCCTCCGTTCCTTCTTGGAAGTAGATTTTCTCTATATCGTTAGGTGAAAGGTTCTGCAGAAGCTTCCATCCGACCTGCCTCAGGTCCTTTTCCAATGTCCTGGGATCCAGGCCTGTTTTCATCGGCTCACCCAGAAGCCGGACTTTGTTCCTGAGGTCTTTTACTCGCGGCGTCGCCGTGTCCGGATCAAAAGCTTCGATGTCCATGTAATCGAAAGCCACCTGACTGTGTGGTGCGGCTGTTTGACTCAAGCTGTGGAGAACCTGGAATAGATTTTCTCGCTCCAGGTAATAGGTTACCCCAAGCCAACTGAAAAAGGCCGGGATTTCAGAATTGAATGAAGAGCGGGAGAGGGCGTGGGGCAAATTTTCCTGCGAAAAATCGACCGCGATGAACTGCAGCGAGGGCGGCGCCAAAAAACCCATGACGGACAGGCGTTGGCGTTTGACTGCCTGAGTCGCCGGATGATCTACCTCAATGACCTGGATCTTGTCGAGAAGGTCGGCGCGGCGAAGAGCGAAGGTGTCGAGTCCGGCCCCTAAAAGCACATACTGCCGAACACCCTGGTCTATGGCCTTCTCAAGTGAGTCTTCCGCGAACCGGGCTCGGCTGAGAACCCCTCCGGCCGCCCCGGCCCGCAAGACCGCGGTGACAACCGCCCGGCGTTGGGCCGGCGAAGTAAGTTCCTTGGTCTCGTCCTTCACGGTCTCCCGGTAGTACATCTCCTCGAAAAATGCATATTCCTCGGTGGAGAGCAACCGCACGGCCATCCAGTCGTCGAAGACCTTGGGGGTTTCGTTGATGGAGTGGAAGGCCCGCATGAAGGCGGTGATAAAGGCGGTCCGACTGGCCTGGGCAGGTCGGCCGTCAATATTGGTTTGGCCGATTCCTTGCAAAAAGGCGACGAATTCTTCACGCGACCGGGTTTTCAGTTTTCCTGTTTCTTGATCCACTTAGCGAATTCTCCCGGCTAACGTTTTTTGGACGCTTCCTCCAGGTGGCCGGTAATATTATCGGCAGAAGGCAAATCGGAAGATTGCCATCCTCCACCCAGGGCTTTGACGAGAAGGATACCGGCGGTCATCCGGCGGCCCAGGATGTTGATGGCAGCCCGTTCGTTACTTAAAGAGATTGTTTGCACAACCAGGACTTCAAGGTAACTGAGCGTCCCGGCTTTATACTGGTTGGTGCTCACGGTTACGGATTGCTTGGCGGCCTTCACGGCCTCATCTTGGACCCGCCCCTCATCCTCCAGGATTCGAAGAGCGGCCAGATTGTCTTCAACCTCCCGAAATCCAGTAAGCACCGTCTGACGATAGGACGCCACATTCGCGTCATAAGCCGCCCGCGCCTGATCGCTCAGGGCTCGCCTTGCCCCCCCGTCGAACAAGGTCTCGGAGAGAGCCGCCCCCACTGACCAGAGGCTGCTTGGCCACGAAAGCCAAGAGGCCGGCATCGTACTTTCAAATCCTCCTGATGCGCCCAAAGTAATTCTTGGATAAAAGGCTGCCTCGGCTACTCCGATCTGGGCATTCGCGGCGGCGACGCGTCTTTCGGCTGCGGCGATGTCGGGTCTGCGCTCCAGGAGTTCCGACGGCACACCGACGGGTATGGGCGGTGGAACATTTGTCAACGGGGCCATGGCAATGGAAAGGTCGGAGGCGGGCTTTCCGATGAGCACAGCGATGGCATGCTCCATCTGGGCCCGTCCCACGCCGACGTCGATCGCTTGAGCCTGAGTGGATTTGAGCTGGGTTTCAGCCTGAAGAACGTCAGCCTTGGACGCCACGCCTTTTTCGTACCGGTTTTTGGTCATTTGGAGAAACTTCTGGTAGGCGGTGATCGTTTCATCAAAAAGCTGCGTTTGAGCATCCAATGCGCGCAGTGAAAAATAGTCCTGGGCCAGTTCGGCCTGGATACTCAATCGGGTCGATTCCAGGTCTGCGGCGCTGGCCTGAGCGTTGGCCTGGCTGGACTCTACAGAACGTCGAACCCGGCCCCAGATGTCCAATTCCCAAGCCACGTTCCCAGGCAGTGTTAAGTCTGTATCGGGACCGGCCGAACCAA
>JADFYC010000493.1 GCA_015233295.1 Deltaproteobacteria bacterium
ATCTTTTCTTCGGGCCGTCGCAAAAGGCCGCTGATGACTAGAATTAGGGTCCACGGCGGGAGAGAGGCTTTAAGTTTCTCAAAGTCACCGGGCCAGTCCTGGGCCAGGATGGCGGCCAGATCAACGTTGTTCAAGAGCAAGACCTCCTGGCCGATCCGTCGTGGTAGGATTCTATATAGGAAATCAGTGACATAATTTAGATCGTTTATGGGGGCAAAGAGGACCTTGTCTATCTTCGGAATGGATTCAATTTTCAGGTTGGTCCAGGTGACCACGCCCATGGTTCCTTGGGCGCACTGAAAAAACCGGTAAAAATCCAGGCCCGGCCCTGAGGGATTGGCCCCTTTCGAGGGGGAGTCGGGGTAACCATTCACGCTGGCCGAACCCATCCTGAAGATTTCACCGGTGGGCCAGACGACCTCCATGGCCTCTAACGGCTCGCCGTAATCGTACACCTGGTTGGTCGGCTCTTCCCGCTCCAGGAAATCGGTCAGGACGGACCGTTCAGCCGGCGGGGTGAGGGGCATAATTACCCGGAAACCTTTTTTTTTCAGCTCCGTTGTGAGCGTGTCCCAGGGCACGCCGGCCTCGACGCTGACCCGCCGGTTGTCGGGGTCTATGTCCAGGATTTTGCCCATTCGGGACATGTCGAGAAGGACACCGCCCTCTTTGGGGATGGTGGCGCCATAGAAATGGACCTTGGAGCTACAGGGTACGACCGGGATGCTGTTTTCGTTGCAGAGCTTGATAACCTGAGAGACCTCTTCCGAGCTCCCAGGCTTCACGACGTAGTTGGGTACCCCTGCGGGCGCGTAACTGTAATCTGTGGCGTAGGTCTGCAATGTAGTTGGGTCATCGAAGAAGACGTCTGCTCCGACCACCTGGGACAATTTTTCTCTTACGTCCACGGTTGACCTCCGTTTGTCATGATGTGCCGATTAACATTTAAGCATTAACAGATAAGACGTTAATAGTTAATACATTAACTATTCTGATTTGTCAATAACTTTTTCAGCCGCCGTCAAATTAGTCCAACAGACTTATTTTATAATATTAACCATTAGTTGTCTGGTGACTGGGTTTTCGTCGAGTTTCATGATAATTGAAATTTGATTAACCATGTCGGAGTTGACCGCGCAGGATGGAACCGGGCCGCGTCATTTCCGGCACAAGAGGTCGGTTCTGCTCCTGGTTCAGGAGTCGTCCGGGTCGGTTAACGCGCTTGTATTTTGTTTCTTTTTAGAGGCAAAGGAGCCTCGGTCAAGAAATTGGTTGAACAAACCAAAAAGTTGCGGTAATGATACCCTCAGGCCGCGGATAACAATGGCACCCTGGGTAGAAGCAACGGCAACAAGCAAGAGAAACCTTGATCGCCTTCCGGACCCTCAATATTTAACCGGACACGCCGGCTTTCATAATTGACGTTGATCTACCGACCTGGGGCCAGACCACGCGGCTGAGGAGAAGGCGATGGGGCAGTTCTTTTTTGTTACCGAGAAGCAATTGGAGGCCCTGGCCGGCCGGTATATTGAGGAAGATCATTTGAATAATCCCCAGGGTACCGAGGCCTTTTACAGTGTTTGCCAGGCCGATGGATTCAGATGGTTCTGGGCTGCCTGGGCGTCCCTCAGTCAGGTCCGGGGCCAGGCGGGAGGGCAAGCCGAACCTCTGGCCTATGGCTACGCTCCAACCAGGGAGGAGGCTGAGATATTCGGCCGCCAGGCCATTGGAGTGACCAAGCCGGACTGTTTTCCGGACTACTTTCTGGAGAAAATAACGAATCATGTTACCGGGAATACTCTGCTGTGCCTGTGGAAAATGACCAGTCGGCATCAAGAGTGCCTGTACCATTTTTCCGGCGCAGAATGGGCGGAACGATATCTGGCTCAGTTAACCGCCAGGGCCAAGACCACCGAAGCAAACCCTGATTCGGAAACACCGGCTATGGAATTTTTGTATCGACATGAACCGTCCGCCGACGGCCCGAAGACTTGCAAACATCGGGTAGTCAAGAAAACTGATCGGTTCATCTTCGTGGAAGAGGAGGCGTGGCGGGAGGAGCGAAATTTATTCGGCGATTTTCGCGACTTGAGTGTGAAGACCTGGATGCTCCGGCGGCTGGAACTGGAGGCCAGAGGCTATGTCAAGATTGAAGACCTGGGCCTGGCTCTTTACGTTTCCCCTGACCATCCCGACTTCGGGGAGGAATTGAGTGCCATCCCTCACCTGGCTACTCCTTTGGCCGTGCTGGGCTTGACCCAGCCCTGCACAATCCGAGACATCAAGCGGGCCTTTCGTCTTAAATCAAAGCAGTTACACCCTGATCTCGGTGGTGATCAGAACGCTTTTGTCTTATTACGCCAAAGTTATGAAAAAGCCTTGGGGGTCGTTGCCGCGATGGAGAGCGCTTGAAGGCCGGGGCGGGAGTCAACCGAGCAAGTATTCAGTGTTTGAAAACCTGTTTCAGTCTAACGTCCTCCCGGATGCCAGGTGAAGCAGATCGGCTATATCGCCATTTTTCTATAAATGCCGGGGAAAAATCGCCTATCCGTGTGGGGTAAAAACAATGAGGCGATGTAGTAATCCATATAGGCCGGATTTTCACTTAACTCAAAATTGGTCACCTTGGAGACCACCGAACTCACTTCCACCCGGAGATGATTAGACAGAGCGATTAGCCTGGC
>JADFYC010000494.1:0-2175 GCA_015233295.1 Deltaproteobacteria bacterium
GTTACTGGTTGAAGACGGCCGGCAGCCGGGTCATCTCGAAAAAAGAGAATTATGACCGGTCGAGGTATATCTGAAGAGCACCTATCAAGGGACGCCGGCGAAGGGCAATACATCTTTTCATGATATACGGAAGCGACACCGGGTACAAGGTTTTTCTGTAACCAGGTTAAGGCTGAGGCGGGTTGTGACGATCACGGTGTGAGTGTCTATCCCTTCAGGCCGGACATAACTCTTGACGCGATTACCGCTAATATGATAACTTATCAAGTTCGGCCCGGCGTGAGCCGCTGTAGATGTAACCCAGAGTGTTTAATGATGAACCCAGTAAACCGCAAAGGAGTGTCTCGATGAAGGCCCTACTGGCCTTGGAGGATGGAACGGTTTTTGAAGGTACCTCGTTTACCTGCGCCGGAGAAGCTGTCGGCGAGGTGGTATTCAATACTAACCTTACAGGATATCAGGAAGTTCTTACCGATCCGTCTTACAAGGGACAAATCGTTACCATGACCTATCCGCTCATCGGGACGTATGGGATCAATGATGAAGACTTAGAGTCCGACGGCGCCAAAGTGGAGGCGTTTGTTGTCCGGGAATATCAGCAATATCCCAGCAACTGGCGTTCAGGTAAATCCCTAAAGGATTTCTTACTGGAATCTAACACGATCGGGATTGAAGGAATTGACACCCGGGCCTTGACCCGGCGCCTCAGAATCCAGGGGGCGATGAAGGGAATTATCTCCACCTTTGATCTTGATTCCGCATCATTGGTCAAACGGGCCCGGGAGTGGGTCGGCCTGGTCGATCAAGACCTGGTCAGGACGGTTACTTGCCCGGCGCCTTACCGCTGGTCGGGAGGACGCCCCCAAGAGTTTCATCAGGCCGGCTTTGACCGGCAACAACCGGGCTTCAGAGTGGCCGCCATTGATACGGGGATTAAATACAATATCCTACGCAGCCTGGAGAAGCGGGCCTGCCAGGTGTTGGTTTTGCCTGCCTCGACCTCGGCCGACGACATCCTGGCCTTGAATCCCGACGGGATCTTTCTGTCTAATGGCCCGGGGGACCCCGCGGGGGTGCCCTATGTCTTTGAGAACCTGCGCCAATTGATCGGGACAAAGCCCATCTTCGGGATATGCCTGGGACATCAGATGCTGGGCCTGGCTTTAGGTGGGAAGACTTACAAACTAAAGTTCGGCCACCGGGGGGGCAACCAGCCGGTTAAGAATCTGGCTACCGGCAAGGTGGAGATCACCTCCCAAAATCACGGCTTTTGCGTGGACATCGACTCCATGGCCAAGACGGGCGTGGAGCTGACTCATGTCAACCTCAACGACAACACTTTGGAAGGCATGGAACATCGACAAAAGAGGCTGTTTTCGGTCCAATATCACCCGGAGGCTTCACCCGGACCCCATGATTCCGATTATCTGTTCGACCAGTTCATCGACTCCATGGGCCGCGTCGGGGCATGATTGAGGCCGGGCCGAGGGGTCTTTTTTAGACAGCCTT
Organism: Deltaproteobacteria bacterium; assembly: GCA_015233295.1. Taxonomy (GTDB): domain Bacteria; phylum Desulfobacterota; class JADFXK01; order JADFXK01; family JADFXK01; genus JADFXK01. Next base: position 1,510 of record JADFYC010000494.1, read on the forward strand.
ATCTTATCCTTCAACCCGTCGATCCTTGCTCCTGACGAAGCCTGACCTTCCTTTTTCTCAATTTTGATTCTCTTCAGTTGATGCCCTCTTTCTCGTTTTCAACGTTCCTCATGAGAGCCTGTCGGAGTAGCAGCCTAGCCCGACACGGCTTTTGGGGGATGGATTCTTTTGAGTTGGTAGGGAATGCAAAACAAGTAAAGGTCTGAAATAGAGAGGCCGACCCAAGTGAATTCGGAACCAGCAGTGAACCGAGGCTCGGAGGGCGGAAATAAAAACAGCTAACCAATTGTTCGGCTAGCTGTTTTTTTGCTAATTGGTGGCGGTGCAGGGACTTGAACCCCGGACACTACGGATATGAGCCGTATGCTCTAACCAGCTGAGCTACACCGCCTTAAGTTAAAAAAATTTTATTAGCATCATACCTTGCTCAAGTCAATAAAAAAATGTTTTTTCCAGGCAACTGAATGAAATATCGTCGAAACGACCGGGCCCAACTAGGCTTTTTGCATTCAACCGGCTGGATCATCTTGCTTAAAATGTTTCATGCGTTTGCCCTGTTGCCTTTCTTAATCAATCGTGCTAATTAACTATATCATACATCTTTTGGGGACTACTTTCGGGCCCCCCCAGTCCAGGGCGTTGCCGCTGGGCTAACCTAGAGCGCCC
>JADFYC010000494.1:2185-2681 GCA_015233295.1 Deltaproteobacteria bacterium
ATATCACATGTCTCTTTGGGGTCACTTTCAAGCCCCGGATAAATTGTATCCATGCATGGCGATAATAACCAATGCCCTAGGAAGTGGATAAGATACTTTGATATGACGGCAAAAATCAGCATTTCAAAAGATGAATTCAATCTCTTACGAGGTTATATCCAAGAACAATGCGGCATCTTGGTCGGAGATGAGAAGCTCTATTTGATCGAGAACAACTTGTCTCAACTCGTTTCGGAATCAGGATGTGCCAGCTTCAGGGATTTTTATTTCAAGGCCAAGAATGATCGCCGGAGCGGACTTCGAGATAAGATTGTCGATGCCATGACCAATAATGAAACCTTGTGGTTTCGTGACGGTGTCCCCTGGGTTGTCTTTGAAGAAGCCATCCTCCCGGTCATGGCCGATTGGCTGAGGACGAAAAAAAAGCCCCGGATGCGACTCTGGTCTTGTGCCTGCTCGACAGGTCAGGAACCATATTCGGTCGCGATGATCATTG
>JADFYC010000495.1 GCA_015233295.1 Deltaproteobacteria bacterium
AAATGACAGAAGTGCCGTACATTCAGGATAGTACCTGCTGCGTGCGTCCTCCTTGTCATTTCGAGCGAAGAGAGAAATCTTACAGTGTGTTTTCCTCCGGCTTAAGTCAACGACATTGACCCGCAACCCGCAACTCGCATCATTTCTTTTTTTTGCCGGTCCGGTATTGATGGGTAAACTCCGGATCGTACAGCTTGGACACCGGCGCCTCGGATAATAAAGCCCGGCCGACAATAATCAAGGCCGTTTTGGTGATCCCGGCCTCCTCGACCAGTTCGCCGATGTCGGCCAAAGTTCCCCGGATGATCCGTTGATCCGGCCAGGACGCCCGATGGACCACGGCCACAGGACACTCCCACCCGTAATGAGCGGCCAGTTCGTCGGCCACCTGACCGATCTTGTGGATGGACAAGAAGATGCACATGGTGGCCTGGCTGGCGGCGAAATAGTCCAACGACTGCTTCTCGGGAAGCGGGGTCCGGCCGGCCGTTCTGGTCAAGATCACGGTTTGCGACACTTCGGGGACGGTCAGCTCTATCCGCAAGGCGGCCGCGGCGGCCTGAAACGAACTCACCCCGGGAATAATTTCATAGTCCAGGCCCAACAGATCAAGCTGGGTCATTTGTTCCTTAATGGCCCCGTACAGGGACGGGTCTCCGGAATGGAGCCGGATGACATCCACATCTTGTTCTTGGGCCTGCTTGAAAAGGGCCGTGATTTGCTCCAGGTTCAAGGCCGCAGAATCATGCTTCTCCGCGGTTTCGGGCAAAAGGGCGAGGACCTCCGGGCTGACCAGAGAACCGGCATAAATGCATATCCGGGCGGTTTGAAGCATCTGGTGGGCTTTGATCGTAAGTAATTCCGGATCGCCCGGCCCGGCCCCGATAAAATATACTTTCATATAATACCTCAATACCTCAACTGGTTACCCGGCTTCCCCGGACTAAAATGATAGACATGTATCCGGCCTCGGCCTCTGCGCCTTTTAAGCGGCTCAAGTCGGTTTCAATTAGTTCGTCGTCCATGCCCACATGGGCTAATAAGACGCTCCGGTCAAGGGCTCCGGCGCTTTCCAAGACCTCAATCACCCGGCCCAGACGCTTGCCGATTTTCATCAAGACAATGGTCCCGCCCGTGGCCACGGCGTTTGTCACCGCGGTGAGATCATCGGCCGTGGGGACAATGGTCACCGGCGCCTTGGCTTCGCCTATTGGGAACTCGGCCGCGGCCGCGGCGGCGCTAAAGGCGGTAATCCCAGGGACGGTCACAATCTTAACCTCGGGAATGAGACGACGTAAGGCCCGGACTAAATAGATATAGGTGGAGTAAAGAAAGGTATCGCCCAAGGTCAGAAAACAGGCGTCGGTACCGGTCTGGAGCACCTCGGCCACGATTTTAGCCGCCTCGATCCAGCGGAAGTCCAGCTCGGCCCGGTCGGTGGTCATGGGAAAGACAATTTCTTGAATTTCAGCCTTGGGGTTGAGATGCTTGCGGGCAATGGTCAGGGCCAAGCTGTCGGCCTTGTCGCCGGCCTTGGGCACAAATACGTGGCCGGTCGCGGCTAGGATGGCCGCCCCTTTGATCGTCATCAGATCCGGGTCGCCCGGGCCGATGCCGATGCCGTATAATGTTCCGATAGTCATAAGTTCATGTTCCGGGTTGCGGGTTGCGGGTTATGAGCCAATGTCATTGGGTTGTTGGTTGCTCGGTTGAAAAAATCATGGCTGTTTTCTCATAATCATGAATTCATTCATCTCATCCTTGGCCAGGTGGTAGCCCTGTTTGGCGGCATAGGCCACAAAGTCATAATCTTCTTTGAGCAGCAGGTTTTTAGCTGCATAATATCTGAAGGTCGTCCTGACCAGGACGTCTCCCAAACCATGTTGGCGATAACGTTTGGTTAAGAAATCACTTGAGTTAAGCTCATTAGCCTCAAATGATTGCAGGAGCTCATTTTTTTTGGCTTCCGTAATCTCGGCTAAGGCTCGCTTGATCTTCTCTTCAGAGTGCCGGGTGAACTCGGTCTTCAACTGCTCCACGCGCACTTTATCATGCTTAGCCTGCTCTTTTTGATTTTGTTTTTTCGAGTCTTCCATCGCAAACACATTCTTCTTGACCCGATAGTCGTCCTCTAAGGCCTTAATGGTAAACCCGGCCACGTCCTTAACCTTGCCGTCCTTAACCTGTTCATTAACCCGTTGTAAAACTTCTTGAATATAGAATTCATCATGAGATTTCAAAAGGTCGGCGGCTTTATTTTTTGAAATACCGTAGTTGTCCGTCAGAATTTGAAAAAGCTCTTGATTTTCAATTTCAAATTCAGGCAGAGGTAAGCGTCCTTGTCTCTGTTGTTGTTCGGTGCGTTTCAAAATCGGTTCCACATCTATAACGCCGTCGGGGTTTTTCTTGATAAAAAACTTGACGGCTTCCACCTTCCGGCCTTTTTTCCGATATTCGACCTCAACGAACAAATCTGACTTGGCGTTGATTTCTTTGAGCGATTTTTGGATGATATAATAATTTAAGTCTCTGAATTTTTCGTATTCATTCTCTTTCAATCCCAGCAACTTTCTAAAATTATCGATGGAAATGACCGGTGTCTCGCCAAAACCGTTTTTGACGATAAAATAGTCTACAAATAATTCATATAGGGCCAATGAATATTTACTAT
>JADFYC010000496.1 GCA_015233295.1 Deltaproteobacteria bacterium
AAGATTGAGTTGTCCCTGGCCGATGACCTGAAGATCCTTAATGGTGATCCGGCCCAAATTGAACAGATTATTATGAACCTGGCGGTGAATGCCAAAGACGCCATGCCCGATGGCGGCACATTGACGATTGCCACCCAAACCGTTTTGTTAGAAGAAGAAGTGGTTAAAAGCCATCCGGATATGAAAGCGGGTGAATACGTTTTGTTGACTATCCGAGACTCCGGCCATGGCATGGCCCAAGAGACTATGGAGCACATCTTTGAGCCGTTCTATACAACCAAGGCGGTCGGGCAAGGCACGGGACTGGGATTATCCGTTGTTTATGGCATCGTCAAGAACCATGGCGGCGTCATTACCTGCCGCAGCGCGCCGGGAATGGGGGCTTCTTTTGACCTTTATTTTCCAATCATTACGCAACAGGTCTCGTCTGTAGGTATAGACCAAAGAGATTTCCCTCGGGGTGGCCGGGAAACAATTTTGTTGGTCGACGACGAAGAGTATATAGTCGGTGTAACAAAATCAATTTTGAACAAATTCGGGTACACTGTTTTGACGGCCGCTAACGGTTTGGAAGCAATTCGGATTTACCAGCATGATTTGCCTGATATTGCCTTGGTTATCCTGGATCTAAATATGCCCGAAATGGACGGCAAGGAGTGCCTGGCCGAAATACTAAAGATAAACCACCAGGCTAAAATTGTGATTGCCAGCGGTTATACCAATCATAAAGATCTGGACATAGTGCTCCAGTCAGGCGCCAGGACCATCCTAAATAAACCCTATAATGTTAGCGAAATGCTTGAGACTATCCGTGGTATTTTAGATGCCGACTAAACTTTTCCAGGATAGGGCCAAGGCCATTGCCTTAGGAAGGAGGTCGTCGCCATGTTGAACTGTGATTTGTCCGAAACTGTGGCAGGTCAGGAACTCATCCAAGAAACGCTAAAGAAGGGCCTGGAGTTGGGCATCGAGAAAGGCATCGAGAAAGGAAAGAGAGAAAATTCGCAAGAATTAATCCTCGATGTGTTGACCACCAGGTTTGGACGGGTTCCGCGAGGAGTTTCGGGCCGGATCAAGCAAGTCGATAGCCAAGAATTACTCATGGAACTTTTCCGATTAGCTGTCACTACCGACAAATTGGAGAATTTCAAGACCAGATTGAAGGAAATTTCAGACAAGTCATGACTTGAGGCCGGCATCCATCTCCTATGGGCCGAATCAGAATCTTTCAATCATAATTCGCCTAACAACAAGCTGGCAAAACCCATAACCAAAAATTATTGTGGAAGTATCTCATGACCACCTGGGATCAATTAGCCCAGTTCGTTTTCTCCGGCCTGACCACCGGGAGCATTTATGCCCTGATCGCCTTAGGATTTTGTATTATCCACAATGCCACCGGGATGGTCAATTTTACCCAGGTCGACTTTGTCAGCCTGGGCGGACTGATGATGTACACCCTGTTTTTGGGGCTGGGCCTGCCGCTGCCGCTGGCTTTCGTTCTGGGGGTCCTGGCCGTAACGGCAGTGGGCGGATTGGTGGAAAGGGTGACCATTCGGCCGGCCAGGTCAAAGGAAATTACCGTCCTCATTTTTATCACCATCGGTGTCTCTATTTGGATGCGGGGGGTATTCAAAATTATCTGGGGAAAAAACCAGATGGCCTTGCCTTCTTTTTCCGGTGACAGTCCCTTGATCATCCTGGGCGCCGCGGTTTTGCCGCAGAGTCTGTGGATTTTTGTCATTACCGTACTGGTGGTGGGTTTGCTTCATTACTTTTTTAGCCGAACCCGGGTGGGTAAGGCCATGCGGGCCACCTCGTTCAATCCTAGAGCCGCGGCCCTAATGGGGGTGGATGTCAACTCAATGATTCTGCTGTCCTTTGCCCTTAGCGGTGCCCTGGGGGCGGTGGCCGGCATCCTGATCGTGCCCATTACCACTTTGTCTTATGATGTGGGGGTGATGTTGGGTCTCAAAGGTTTTGCCGCGGCTATCCTGGGTGGATATGGCAACGTCGTGGGGGCCATTGCAGGTGGATTGGTGCTGGGAGTGCTGGAATCCATTGGGGCCGGGATGATCACCTCCACTTATAAAGACGTTATCGCTTTTTCTATTCTATTGTTAATCCTATTTTTTAAACCTGGTGGATTACTGGGCTATGGGGAAAAGCAGAAGGTCTGATTTTCCCGACAAAGGATCCAGTCACATGAAACACTACCTCGGGTTGATCGTCCTGGCTGGGACCATCGTCGTTTTTCCCATTTTGGTGTCGAATCCGTATTACCTAAATGTAGCTAATATCATAGGGTTGAATAGCATAGTGGTGGCCGGCCTGAACCTGCTGATCGGTTATGCCGGACAGATCTCATTGGGCCACGCCGCGTTTTATGGTTTGGGCGCGTATATCTCAGGCATCCTGACCGTGACTTACCAGGTCAATCCTATTCCGGCCATGCTCCTGGCCATGCTGGCCACGGGTTTGATCGCCCTCCTCATCGGCATCCCGACGCTTAAGCTACACGGCCATTACCTGGTCATGGCCACCGTGGGATTCAACCTGATCGTCAACATCATCATCCTCCAGTGGGACAGCGTCACCGGTGGTCCATCCGGCTTTCCCGGCATCCCCAATCTTAGGCTCGGCTCTCTGGTCTTTGATACC
>JADFYC010000497.1 GCA_015233295.1 Deltaproteobacteria bacterium
GCGCCCATAATGATGACTCGTTTATTCATCTGAAATCACCCATCTCCAAGATTTGCCCGCCGGGCCTGTCTATCACCGGCACCGGTCAGGAATAAGGAACTTCCTATCATCCGGTCGGCCTTCGGGTCAACCATATAGGAAATTAACATGCTGAATTAACATATTAAAGATGTAATTGATTTTGTTTCCGGCAAAGAGTGGTGAGGTCATTCTATTGCAGATGGTGAGCGGAGTCAATAGCCTTGGCGGCGCAGAGACCATAATTTCATCAGATTGACCTGGGTTAGCGGATTTCCGGAGACTTGTTCTGATCAAGATTATGATCTGGTATTTGATAGTTGCATGTCGATTAAATGGCGGGGGCCGATCCATGGGGGGCGATGTCCTGACGTCAATCTCGGTTTGGGGTCCAACTTATAATGATTGAGGGGGGGCGTTGTGGGGAAGGGGTTATTGTGTGTAGGGAGTGTGTGGCATCGGGTATCAGGTCGACGAAAAGATGTTGAAGGCTAATGTTTGTTCATGGATTTTGGTTTCGATTCGTTGCAAGGCCCAAGGATAGCGTTCGTCTTTCTATGGTCTCTCTATGTCTGGATATGAATGGCATGTGTATTGCTCACTGGCAGAAGGAGGCTAACGTGCACGCGTCAGCCGCGGACGCGAAGGGGTCGTCCGCTGCCATACCCGGTTGGGCAGCGCGTCTCATGGTCAGTAGAGCTTTGGGGGGTTGCCCTTTCTGTCGACGACAGAGCGAACATAACCCTCCCACTTGCCGACTAAGTCGTTCCATTCATGGGAACGAAGGTAGGTGTTGTCGGCACTCTCAAGCGAAAATTCGGGCATATAGATCCCGACAGCGCCCTTCTCGAGGAGACCGTCTGCGATTACGCCCTTCTCGCGAAGAATCAAAATCGGCAAGCCAAGCTGATACGCCATCGCCGGCTCAATTTGGCAGTACGGACTCGAAAACCACACATTTTGGAGAGGTTCCTCGGTGGCGTCGGAAAGGTCCGACGCCGATTTCAGGATTGCGTCCTTCACGAGAGTGCGTCGAAGCGCAACGGTAATTAGGCCATTTGACTCAAGCATTAGACGACGGATCGCCTTGAGTGGTGCGTCCATGTCATAGTCTGTCACGCCAAGTGTGCGGACCTCCATCCCGCGACTTTCAAGATAGGATTTGAGTGTATTGATGAACTCTTGCTGCCGCCGCATGTGCGGCTTCGGGTAACTTAGAAAGACTGAGATTCTCATGCGGCTTTCTCCTGAAGCTGCTGTATTCGTTTGCCTAACAATGATTATACAGTCTGTTTAAAACGACAAACATAGACAGTCTATTTCCGTGTGTGAAGTTGCCGAGTCTCTTTGCTCATTCGAAAAATACTTGTTATTTAAATCGGTTCAAAGTCTATCGACCGGACTTCGTAACCCGTGGCCTTCTTTGTTCAAGACGTGAGCATAAATCATGGTGGTTCGTACTTTCTCATGGCCCAGGAATGGCTACACTGTTCGGATGTCATAGCCGCTCCCGAGTAGTGAGCCGTAAAGAACCAGCGGAGCGTGCGCGAGGTCGCTCGTTCGCCGAAACAGGACTTGCCTGCGGCCTGCTCGAACGCGTTCTACAAAATGAACTCTTCCTCATTATGCCACCATTATCGCCGGTGACAAGGTAAACCACCTCGCCGTAGGAACCTTATGGCCAGAAATATTGCCAGTTCTTCTAAAGTGATAGGTTTACGTTCTCATCTTTTTCGGGTCTTAGAAAAATAGATAGCAAATACTATTATTTCAGACACAATAGACATATCATTATTTTTGTCTTAAGGCAAGCAATTTTTCTACACCCACAGGCTCTGCATTCAATGTTCCGGTCGAGCCGGTATAGTATCACCAACCAAGCCTAATCCTCCGGCAGACCGCTCGCATCCAGTTCCGACCTCCCCAGCCAGTAGCAGGCCAGGGGCGCCGGGATCTTCAGCACTGAAATCTCCCCTCCCGCTATCTGCAGGACACCGAAGTCAGCGGCATCTTTGGTGATGACATAGGCCCGATTAACCCCGCGTTCCCGGCAGAATTGAGTCAGGCCCTTCAGCTCGCCGCCGCCGACGTTTTCGCCTCGGTATTTCACCTCAAACGGGACCAATCTTCCGCCGATGTCGGCGATGATGTCCACCTCCAGTTCCTTCTTGGGATCACGCCAGTAAGAGAATGAGATGCTCCGTTGGTAGTAACGCGTGTAGATATGTTTGAAGAAGGCTGTCTCCACCGCCTGTCCCAACTTGGTGGCATCCTCCAGCAACCCTTTTCCTCTCAAGAGAACAGCGGGGGCGATGGCCGCGTCGGCCAGATAGACCTTGGGCCTGGCGCGTAGGATCACCTTGCCGTAACCAAACGGAAGCAGCCGGTAGATCAGGTGCGTCGCCTCCAGCAAAGCAATGAAGTTGACCGCTGTCGCCTTCTTCACTTCCAGGCTTTTGCACAGGGTCTGCATGTCCAGCAGACCTCCGTCGTGCAGACAGAGATACAGGAAGGTCTGTTCCAGTTCCAGCACCCGGCGCACACCGAACAGCGCCGTCATATCCCGCTTCAACACCTTGTCCACGATGTCTTCGCGCAGTAGCTTCTGGGCCATCGTGATGCTGCTGACAAGGGCGCTCTGG
>JADFYC010000498.1:0-2028 GCA_015233295.1 Deltaproteobacteria bacterium
CTGCGGACCATATGCGATTTGTGGGAAGTCCGGGGCAGCGGCTTGATGAACCTGCACGGTTCCACCGGCGACTTGGTTCTTTTGGGCACGACTACCGACCAGTTGGAACCGATTTTTTATGAGCTGACCCACAGCATGGAACAAGACCTGGGCGGATCGGGATCCAACCTGCGTTCCCCCTCTTGTTGTATCGGCCGGGCCCGGTGTGAATGGGCCTGCTACGACACCCAAGATCTGTGCTACCAGTTAACCATGAATTACCAGGACGAACTCCATCGTCCGGCCTTTCCGTACAAATTCAAATTCAAGTTTGACGGCTGCCCCACCGGCTGCGTGGCCTCCATCGCCCGGTCCGACATGTCTTACATCGGGACCTGGAGAGACAACATCCGAATCGACCAGAAGGCCGTCCTGGCTTATGTGAACAATGAAATCCCCCGTAACGGCGGCGCCTTGGCCGGTCGTGACTGGGGTAAGTTCGACATCCAAAAAGAAATCATCGATCTCTGCCCCACCGAGTGCATGTTCTTCGACGGCAAGACCCTGTCCATCAACGACAAAGAATGCAACCGCTGTATGCACTGCATTCAAGCCATGCCCCGGGCCCTCCGGCCTGGTGTCGACACCGGTCTGAGCGTACTGTTCGGCGCCAAAGCCCCCATTTTGGAAGGCGCCCAGTTGGCCACCTTGACGGTGCCCTTCATGAAAGTCGAATCACCCTACGACAACGTCAAGGAGTTGGTGGAAAAGGTTTGGGAATACTGGATGGAAGAAGGGAAGAACAGGGAGCGTTTAGGCGAAATGGTCCAACGGATCGGCATCCCCACCTTCATCGAATCCCTCGGTATCACTGCGATCCCACAAATGGTTAAAGAACCGCGGTCCAACCCGTACATCTTCTGGAAAGAAGAAGAAGTACCCGGCGGATGGTCTAGAACGATTGAAGAATACAGGTCCAGACATAAGAGATAGGAGGTCTACCAATGTCAATGTCTTTAGAGAAGCTTGGCCTTTACAATCCAGACAAGCCAATGGAAAACCGCATTACGGATATCGGGCCGCGTCACTTTTATCAGTACTTTCCAGAAGTAATCAAAAAAAACTACGGCAAGTGGCTGTATCACGAAATCATTCAGCCCGGCGTCCATGTCCATGTCTCCGAATCCGGCGAAAAATGCTTCACCGTCCGCGTTGGCGGCGCCCGGTTCATGAGTGTGGAACACGTTCGGGAAATCTGTGATATCGCCGACAAGCATTGCGACGGGAAAGTTCGGTTCACCACCCGGAACAACATTGAATTCATGGTCGATGATGCCTCCAAAGTAGATGCGCTGGTAGCCGACCTGGAAAGCCGCAAATTTCCCGCCGGTTCCTTTAAGTTCCCCGTAGGCGGAACGGGATTCGGCGTAACCAATATCGTTCATACCCAGGGCTTCATTCACTGCCACACCCCGGCGACCGACGCCTCCGGTATGGTCAAGGCCGTGATGGATTACCTGTTTGACTACTTCAAAACCATGACCCTGCCGGCTAAGGTCCGGGTGTCCATGGCCTGCTGCTTGAATATGTGCGGCGCGGTCCATTGCTCCGACATCGCTCTGCTGGGTTATCACCGGAAGCCACCGGTTATCGATAACGAGGTTCTGCAGAACCTGTGCGAAATCCCCCTGGCCATTTCCGCTTGCCCCACCGGCGCCGTCTCTCCGGCGAAGACCGAATCGGGCAAGAAAACGGTCAAGATCAAGAATGAAAAGTGTATGTTCTGCGGTAACTGCTACACCATGTGTCAATGTCTGCCCTTGGCCGATGCCGAAGGCGACGGCGTGACCATTCTGGTTGGCGGCAAGATATCCAACAGAATCAGTGAACCTAAGTTCTCCAAGGTTGTCATTCCCTTCCTGCCCAATGAATTCCCCGGATTTGAACAGGTTTGCAAGGCTGTGGCCAATATCATCGAAGTCTATGCCAAAGACGCCAATATATATGAACGCCTTGGCGACTGGGCAGAGAGAATCGGTTGGGAAAAAT
>JADFYC010000498.1:2090-2660 GCA_015233295.1 Deltaproteobacteria bacterium
TTAGGACGTCAACCCAATTTAAGTTTCCTGAGGCAGCCTGGGCAGCTTCACGGCAGGCGGGCGGAATCGAGTAACCTCCGCTGATTTGTAAAGGAGCAGTCGCATGGCCACAACCGCTGAGCTAAAAAAGATCATCTTGGAATTTGCTGAAGGCTACAAGAAAAGCAAGTTCTACTTTAATGACATGGTTCACGAGGTGCAGAAGACCGTTCCCGATGCCAAACAAAGGGACATCAAAAAGGCGTCGACCGAGTTGGTCAATGAAGGCGTGCTGATTTTCTTCTCCACCGGCAGTACCACGATGTACGGATTAAAAGGCAGGGGTATCACCAACGACGAATGATTGAGTCCAAGGCTGTCACCCCCCGTAAGTTAGACCCAAAAGGAGTCGCCGGTTATGCCGGCGGCTTCTTTTTTCAATTGAGCAACTCGTGAGGGACCCATGAAGGTACCACAAGACTCTGAGGATTTTATTGCCTAACAAAAGAAGATGCTTAGGGAAGAGCCTCAATGCGCCAATGCCTACTATAACATCGGCGTCACATTAATGCAGGACGGTAAGTTTGACGA
>JADFYC010000499.1 GCA_015233295.1 Deltaproteobacteria bacterium
CAACAGGAACAATATCCATCGTCTTACTACCATGCGGCCCTAGAACCCTTTCATGGCGATGAGGCCATTTCCCTCATACAATCCCAGGGCATCAGATACCGGCCCGACCACGCCACTATAGATGACGATACCTTTGCCGCCCAATTCCGTCGCGGCTGGCTTGGATATGTCGGTGCAAATCAGGGCTGAGATATTGTTTCGCTCAAACGCGTCCTTCAAGTCGTTGGTATTGATCTGACCTAACGAGGCGTAGGCATTCTTATCTAAGTCGATAACCATCAAGTAGGGTGTCTGCCGGGAGTTACCGGTCACGTTTGCGTTTAAATCCGGATTCTCGGCAAAAATTCCAATCCGGCCGGCCGTGGCGGTGGTCATGGCCACCTGCTTGAATTTCTTATCCAGTCCGGTATTCAACGGTGTCCCCTGCTGGGTGAAACCAGCCGGCGGAACCGTAACCATCAAATGCTTACCCCCGCGAAGAACTCCGACTACGGCCCCAGTTTGCTGTTTGGTGGCTCTAACAAAACTCTTGATGTCCGGCGTGGCCGCTCCATTGATGGATACAATCACATCATCCGCTTGAAAACCCACTACGGAGGCCGGCGGACCTTCTACGTCAGCGACCAAGATCCCCTTGGTCCCGGTGGGCAAACCCATGGCGCCGACATCCTTGGCCGACAGTTCGGTCACATCCATCCCGACCCAGGCCCCTTCGATCGTCACGTCGGCCGGGGCCACCTGGGGAATGTTCGGGGCGGCCAGGGATTGCCGGGCCATGGCCACATCCACATCCTGGTACTGTCCTGCTCTAAAAATGTTCAACCGAATCGTTTGTCCGGGTTTGCTTTCTGAAACAAGAGACTGAAAATGCTGCACGTCTCTGATGCGGGCGGCGCCCAGCCGCTTGATGACATCGCCGTTCTGAAGGCCGGCCTGCTCAGCCGGTGAGCCGGGCGCGACATAGCTGACGATCACGCCCTTTTTGTCGGGTAGATTAAACTGAACGACCATCACCGCATCGATATCCTGGATATCTGCTCCGATCCATCCCGGATTTTGGGTCTGCCCCGAGTTGAGCCCCAGGGGCGGATTCTCAATTTTTACGTGGACCGATTGCTTTTTCCCATTCCGGATCAAGACGACCTTGACCACATCACCGGGTTGCTTACCGGATAACATCTGCCCCAGTTGGGCCGTTCCGGCGACGTCTTTGTTGTCAAATCTTAGGATGACATCTCCAGTCCGCAACCCGGACTTCTGAGCCGGCGACATGTTTACAACAGTAGTGATATAGCAGCCTGTGCCTGGGGCAAGATTCAATTCATTGGCCGCGGCCGTCGGAACATCGCTGAGACCCAACCCCAGGTATGGTCCGGCCAAGCGATTCTGCTTGATCAGTCTCATCGATTCATTGCCCAGCCCTGAAGGGATGGTGGTATCGATTAATTGGATCTGGTCATTGCCTATCCCGGCTGGGAATTTCTTTTCCGTCGGGGCTGGGGGAATGTTGATCAATTGGATCTGGTCATTACCTATCCCGGCCGGAAATTGTTGAATCTGATGGGCCAACTGGTTGTTCTGGGGAACCACGGCCTGACTATTTGCCCCATTGTCCGCCGGGACAGGGACAGGAGGATTTTTGATCAACTGAATCTGATCGTTGCCGATACCGGCCGGGAATTGTCCTTGATTAATCAGTTGGCTATCCGACGGCAACGCCTTCACCCGAAGTGCGGCGGCCACCTCTGCTTCAAGGGCTTCCTTCCCCTCGGAGCCGGGAGTGATATCTCCAGCCCAAACATACATCATGGCCAGGACCATCACAAAGGCCGTGACCGTTATAGGACCCATCCATGCCGATCTATTTTTCATGACTTCAAATTCTCTCATTACCCGGTTCCCTTGCAACTAATGCTGGTTAATCCTCAATACTGTTGAATTAACGAACGGTCTGACCATCTTCGGATGTAACAAGATTCCTCGCTTCGCTCGGAATGACAAACTTACATCGTTATTTCGGATGGTCCACTTCTCTGTCATTTCGAGCGAAGCGAGGAATCTTAACGTTGTTACCCTTAATTCAACAGCATTGTGGTCAATCCTGGGAATAATGACACATCAGTCTACTAAAAGATAACCTGATTGGGCTGCCTGGCCACCCCTGGAGAAGCTAAAGTCTGGGGGGAGGCCGCCTGGATATTGGGCAGATTAGTGCCCACCGGGACCAGTCGCCGGGTTGTAAACGCGGCCAGGGCGTCCTGAACAGTTCCAGTGACTCCGGCATATGACGTGACCCGGAGCGTCCGAAGCCCTTGAAGAGCGTTCGAGCTAAAGCTACCGGCCACCACATTACTCACCCCCAAATCAACCAGGTACTGCCCCGTCTGGACCCCCCGACCACCCACCGTAACAGCGCCGGGATTAGCCACGGTGCGATAGGTGTTTTGGGCGGAATCAAATATTACAAAATAGGGGCTGGCCCCAAACTGCGGGTAGACTTGATATCCCACGCCGGGACCGGCCGAGGCCACCGCCACCTTACCGTAATTGATGTTGGCCACAGGCCGCGCCTGCCGCTGCTGGGCGTTTTGCACACTCTGCTGGGTCTTGGGTACTCCCAATTGCTCCGCCTGAGTCTCAATCTGGTTCTGGGTCA
>JADFYC010000049.1 GCA_015233295.1 Deltaproteobacteria bacterium
GGGCGGATACGGTCAAGGCCGGCGGCGGCCGGGTCGTTCGAGTCCCTTTAACCCCAGGCGCGTCCACCACCGCCCTGATCGAGGAAATCATCCTCCGGGCTACGGCCAAGTAAGGACCTAAAAGCAAATCGGTGAAGGACGCATATAAAAAAGAGAGGGCGCCTGGTTTTTATAAAGGTATCCAGAAGTCACAAGAAGTTATGGGCGTGTCTTTTTTATCACCCGGCGTCATGTGCGGTTTGTTTTTCTATATAATATCTACAATTTTAACATCTTGAAAACCTTCTCGGGAATGGATTTGATGACCAACATGATCCATTTCCAGAACCACCTGGTGTAGACGATGTCTTTGCCCGACTTGAAGGCGCGATAGACATCGTCAGCCACTTCCGGCGGTTCGGCCTGAAAAAGCGCCTCTCCCCGCCTGATTGTCCTTCGCCCAAGCTGAGTCACAACATCGCGCTGTTGTTCCGGATCCAAGAATCTCAACACGCTATATGTTACGTCCGGTTCAGGACGCGCCGGCTCCGTTCCCACTGGTTATTTCTCTTCCTTTCCCAGCTCGGTTAGTCTCGTTTTCATCCTTCTAATCAATTCCTGATAGGAATTTTTGGCCAAAATCTGATTGAATTGGGACCGATAATTACCGATGAGGCTGACTCCCTCGATGTTCACATCGTAGACCCACCACTTAGACCCTTTGGGGTACATGCTGTAATTTATTGGGATTTCATTGTTCTGTGTTTTAATCAGGGTGTTCACCACGGTACTGTCGGATGAAGCTTCTCGTTCGGACTTAAAGATAACTTCCTCATTGGTGTACTTTTCGATTTTTCCGATGTAGGACGCTTCAAGCAACTCAGAAAAAACACCGGTGAATTCTTTTCGCTCCCGGTCATTCAGTTTGGCCCAATTCCGGGCCAAGCATCTTTTGGCCATCTCATCAAAATCAAAGTTCTTAATGATGATAGCATGGATATTGTCTCGACGGTCTTTTTTTCGCCCTTCCCCCTTCAGTCCGGTGTCCTTCAACACATCCAGAATCTGGTTGACACCGGTCTTAAGTTGATCCAGGGCCGGGCTTTTGCTCTCCGTCAGACCCGGAGTCGTCATCGCCACCAGTAACCCGGTAGTAAATGCCATTATTAGACCTAACAACTTAATCCGAAACATAAACTGTCTCCCGTTAGCTTGATCTTCCCAGGCGGTGAAAGAGTCCCGCACCCGAGGCATTCATAACCTTTCGATAATAACTTGGGCCTAGTTGGCCCCTCTAACTTCGAGGGCATCCCGGCCGCAGGCATGATAGAGATTGCTCACACCCATGTTGAAACTTAAAATAGCCTTTAAATACTCTTGTTTCAGTTGGGCATAAACGACGATCGAGTCAGCCGCGTCTTTCATCTCGCCCACTCCCATATCATAGTTGGCCACAGATCCGACCAGCCATTTTCGGGCCGACCTGTAGCCCTTGGAAGTGGAATCGATAACCCGTCTAGCTTCCAGGATTTCGTAGTAGGCTTGCTCCACCTGAACCGGGATCCCCATGTCGGCATAATCTTTCTTTTTGGTCACTTTTAGGTATTCGGCTCTGGCTTGACCAACCTTGGCTTTGGTAATGCCGAAGTCAAAGTTCCATTTCATGCCCAAGGCCACACCGGCCTCTTCGTGATTAAACCGGTCATAGATCCAGGGGTTGCGCACCGCATCCCGGTCTGGGGCCCCGGCATAGGAGGCCATGCCGGCGGCAAAAATGGTCGGGTAATAATCAGCCTTTTCCGCCTCATAGAGTGCTTCCTTAGCCATCATTCCATTTTTGATCTGATCGTATTCCGGGCGTTGTCGTTTGGACTCGTCGAGGTACTTTTGGATCTCAGCAGGATCAAACTTCACCGGTTCCAAGGTGGTATCGGCGATGTCAAAAGAGTCCGGATTCTTAATATCCATAAATCTGGTCAAGGCTACCTTGGACACCGTCTCATACTTGAGGGCTTCCTCCCGATACTTAGTGACCATGCTGTTGTATGACTCCAATTTATACAAGTCCATTTCCGTCACCGAAGGCGAATTCCCGGCCAGTAAGCGCCGCGCCCTTTTCAGCGCCGAATCCAAATATGATTGGATCTCATTGATCAGCCGGGTCGATTCCCGGGCGGCCAGCAAGGCCCAATAATATTTTTTGATTTCTAGAGCAACATCCGTTTTCTTTTGGGTTATCCTTGATTCTTCATATTTTATTCCGTGTTCGGCGGCTTCCACGGTCTTGCTCAGTTTGCCGAAGGTATACAACGGCTGAACTACTTTCATGTCGAACATGATGAACGGCGTTAGACCATGGATCCGGTTGCTTTGATCATCGGAATGGACCTGGTCGCCCTTGGCCTGTGAGGTGGGGCCGGTCAAGGTGACGGTTTCAATAGTGGGATACCAGTTAGCCTTGGCCTGATCCAGACGCGACTTGGCGATATCCCGGTCAAGCCCCAGTTCTTTTACCTCCGGACTGGCCTGGAGCGCCTGGTGAATACAGTCCGTCAGAGTATATGGTTTTAACCCACGTGATTCAAGTGTGGTTTGATCACCCGCAAAAACCGCAGGCGCATAGGTTAAGGCCACAAAGCACAGCCCTAAAAGTAACCGGTTCATATCCTCCCCCAATGTGTTAGATCTTGCCAAAAATGTATTTGCTGATCAGCTCTTCCAAATCAATAGCCGATTCGGTGTCGGTGATAGTGCCCCCCGGCAAGACGTACTTGTCGGAAGCACCCGGCTTTATTTTGATATACTTGTCCCCGATGATTCCCTGGGTCCGGATTGAAACAATGACATCATTCGGCAGCTTGACCTCAGGTTTGATTCTCATCTCCACTTTGGCCATGTCATCTTTACCCAGGCTGATATCGGCCACCCGACCGATAGTGACCCCGGCAATTTCCACCACGGCCCCCTCCTTAAGCCCGGATACGGAGGAAAAAAGCGCAAACACAGGGTATTCTTTGCCCCCAAACACATTGACTTTTCCTAGTTTAACGGCTACATAGGAAAAACACAAAAAGCCAATGATCATGAACACGCCCACTGAAAGTTCCAAATTCCATTTCTGTTTCATTGTTCTACCTGATCGCTGTTATAAATTGATCCCATGGTATCGTTGATCAACGCCTTGACCACATCATTCTCGGATCTCTGGATGTCTTCATACGAACAGTGGGCCAGGATGATCCCGTCGTGCATCACCGCCACCATATCAGACAGGTTAAATATCTTGGGAATGTCATGGCTGACTATCACTGCCGTATATTTAAGAAGTTTCTGAGTCTCGAAAAACAGTTTATACATGTCCTTGACCTTGATCGGGTCCAGACCCGTGGTCGGTTCATCGAACAGCACAATCTGAGGCTCTAACTGCAGGGCTCTGGCCAATCCCACTCTTTTCTTCATCCCGCCGCTTAACTGGGCCGGATACTTGTCCAGTTGATCCGCCATGCCCACTAGCTGAAGCTTTTCGATGACCCGCCGTCGAATCTCGGCATCTTTAAGTTTGGTCCTTTGCCGCAAGGGCAAGGCCACATTCTCGAGAACGTCAAGTGAATCCAACAATGCCGCCCCTTGAAATAGAATGCCGAATTTGGTCCGAACTTCCTTCAGCTTCTTTCCCTTGACCCGGGATACATCCACTCCGTCAACGATCACCTGCCCGGCGTCCGGCCGCACCAGGCCGAGAATGTGCTTTAGGAGAACACTTTTACCCTGACCACTTTGGCCAACGATAATGGTGGTCTTGCCGGCTTCGACGTCTAAGCTGACCCCCTTGAGCACTTCATTCCCGGCGAATGACTTCCTCACCTCAACCAGTCTGATAATAGTATTGTCGCTCATGGACATTTGTATTTGGGTCCCATGTTACCGGATTTGAGTAACGGGATGGTGGTTTCTGGTTCCGGCCGGATCTGGGAAGGACATGTGTGGCGAAGCCGTAACTGTAGTTTTTCCACTCGGGCCGCCCCATGGAAACCCATAATCAAAAACAGATGTTACCTGAAAACTTGCATATCGGACCAATCCCAACTTCGTTCAGGCTTCACGTCCACATTGATCGGATCGACATTCCAGGCATAGACACTCCAGGCTCGGGCTCCCCTAAAGTGGACAAACCCTCCCCAACCTATGGCCAATATACACAACATAACGACAGCTATTCTGGTGTCGTGCTTGAGTTTTTTAATCCAATGAATGGCCGGCACGACCGATAGGGTCAAAAGTCCCAACATCGGCGAGTACAATCTGGGACCATAGCTATGCCCGCCCCACCAGTGCGGAAAACAGGCTAATGTGACAACAAAAGCCAGGAACACTAGACTGATGATCCGAAATAAGGAATGAAATTCATCGTGGTTGAACCAGGCCAGAACCATCCCCCAGAACGACAAGATGACGATAGGGTTAAATATTACTAACCCCCGATTCGGGCTAAGTAATTGTCCTGTCAACGCTTGTGCCCAGGTCTCCCAATTAAGGCGGCCGCCCTGATAGTAAGGCGGCAACCACTGGCCAAAGAAATAGTAAGACCAGATCAAAAATGGGACGATCGACACGGCCAACAAGGCCAAAAAACCAACCGTCAAATCCCGATGCCGAATGCCCACATAGACCAGGCTGCCGGCGATCAACAAAGAAAAGTCCGGTCGGGTGATGTATCCTAAAACCGCCACCGGGGCCGCCAATAGTACGCACTGCGCCTGGTCTGAAGTTAAGAGCAGCACGACGATCAAAGACAATAGCAGAGATGTATTATGAGACCATAACCCACCGGCATGAACTGACAGATGAGATGAAGCCAAACCAAAAACCAGAGCGACCGTGCCGGCAAGAAAATGGCTCAATCTAAAGCGCACCCCCAGCCAGAAAATTAAGACGACTGATAAAGCCGCCCAGATCTGAGCCGTGTATTTAAACAGTTGTGACTCATCCAGTCCAATCAGCTTTCCGGCGAAAACAAACGGCAGGGCGAGCAGACTGGTCCCCATGGGAAAAAAGTTAACTAATCCATATCGAGGAGCATTTCTGATACCGTAATAGTCCCTTTGTTTTATGAGTTCAGCGTGTTGACTCAAGTTTATGTTACCTGCCCGAAGCAACTGCTGAGCAGTGGGGATATACCACATGTTATCGCCGCTTTGACTGCCTGCCGGACAGTGTGAAAACAAGACGTATATCATCAGAACGGAAACAAACAGAGCGGCCGCGATAAGGAGGCGCTTTCCGCCCACCAGGCATGCCGCCGACAATATGGACATAAGGGCCGCGCCCATCAGTAGGCCCTTCAGTAGCCACCTAATTTTGGTACTTAATTCAGCTACCTCATAAACCCGAAGATAGGAAATCGTCACCGGGCGGTCGGATTTGGCGTGGATCAGTAAAAGACACTCTTCAGATAGGCCGGGCCATTGGACTGACCTGACAAAGTAGGATTCCCCCCCGGTGGCTGGAACCTCTATCCGGACACCATTGCTTTTTTTGCCCAGGGCTTGAAAGTCAAGATCCAGAGGAGGACTGTCGACCGTGGCCAGTTCAAAAACATATTTAGCGTGTCTCTTTAATTGGACGCGGATATCCAATCCGAACGGCGCTTCTCCTTCCGAAGCGGTGATACCTGCCGGAGTCCTCTGGAACTCACCCTGCCAGGCACTGGACAGAGAAGCAACCAATGTTCCGCCGCCAAAATCATGCGGCAGACACTTTAGTGTCACTATGGCTGCCAGCAATAGCAGCACGGAGAATATTACCCAAAAGGACGGCATACGCAGGCTCTCAAACGGTCGCCAAGTCCGCCCCATCCTCGGCCTCATATGATCAACCTCAACTTCTCCAGGAGCGTATCCTGATTGCTTGAGCCGGGAACATGCTCGTCGTACTATCCGTCTTGTTGCCGGCGGCATAAACCGCCCGATGTATGGGCAGAGACCATCTCCTATTGAATAGATGACTATAAGTTTACAGCATCACAGAGGTGATCAGGTAATCCCAGACCAGGATGCTTACCGAGGTCACAACCACGGCCACAGTCGTAGCCCGGCTGACCCCTTCGGCCCCAAATCCGCCTTTCCGGTCCAGATGTACGAAAAATCCCTTGGCCGCGCAAATCCACACGATAAGCAGGCCAAAGCACATAGACTTGATGATGGCCATGTTGATGTCGGCCCATTCAACGCTTTTGCTCATACCGGCAAAATAGGCCCCCTCGTTGACTCCCAACAACTTTACCCCGGCCAGCCAGCCGCCAAAAATACCGACCACAATAAATACAAAATTCAAAATAGGCACGGAGATCAGACAGGCCACAACCTTGGGAGCTACCAGGAATCGGTAAGGGTCAATGGCCATGCACTCCAGGGCGTCAATTTGCTCAGAAATCCGCATAATCCCGATCTCGGCACAGATAGCCGAACCGGCCCGGCCTGTAACCATCAAGGCCGACAACACCGGGCCTAACTCCCGAAGTAAGCTCAGGGCCACTGCCGAGCCTAACATTCCCACCGACCCGAATTGACTTAAGGTGTGATACCCCTGTAAACCCAGCACCGCTCCGGTAAAGACTCCGGTAAAGACGATGACGGATAAGGACATGCTCCCGATAATATGAATCTGTTTGACCATGGCGGAGATATTCACCGGAGGCAAGAAGATGCCCACCACCGCCATGAGCAGAAAAACACCCATGCGGCCTGCTTCTTCCACCCTGGAGATGGTCTCCCGGCCAAGTCTCTCAATAACCGTCAGCATTTATTCGCTCCATAAAAACTTACATAATACAAAAAAAAATAGTTTAGTCAAATAAAAATGAACCGCCCGACCAGGGCAACCGCGTGGAAATCATAGAGATTGAGCCCCATTAATAACTAATTGTGAGCCGCCATCTCTGGTTATGCCGGATAGAAGGCGTCACCTCGCTGACTCAAAGAAAAGGCCGCAGAGGCTGCTTAACAGATGAATATGGCGAGATGACTCGCCTGGGTTTATCAATCCCCGGGCGTTCTCTGAGTTATGCTTTTTCTTGAGAGGCTGAAATTCGACACTTGCGGGAGGGAGTCATGGAACTGCCTGGTGGAACGCCACGTGGGCGGTGCAATGCTGTTAAATTAAGAGTGCGACGTTAAGATTTCTCGCTTCGCTCGAAATGACAAAAAAGTGGACCTTTCGGAGAGAAGTGGACCTTTCGGAATGACGGTGTAAATTTGTCATTCCGAGCGAAGCGAGGAATCTTATCACATCCGAAGATGGTCAAGCCGTGCTTCGATTCAACTGTTTGGTAAGAGGTAACTCTGCCACCGAAACTAAACCAGACCCAGTTGAATGAACCCCGTCCGGATTTACCGGACTGGGCGGCCGGCTTGGATGTCGTCCAGGTAACGTTGCGACTTCCGGCCAATATTGGAGTCGGGACTGAGGGAGACGACCGACTCAAAGGAACTTCTGGCTTCGACCATCTGACCCATCTTGGCTTGAAGCAAGCCCAAGTTGTAATGGGCGTCGGGAAACTTGGGGTCAAACATCACGGCCAACCGGTAATTTTCCAGGGCCAGACTAAGCTTGCCCACCTTCTCATAGGACTGGGCTATTCCGTTTAGGGCCGGTACAAAGCGCGGGGCACCTTTAAGGGCTTCTTGGTAACACGCGATGGCCTTGTGGTAGTCACCTTTTTGATGATAGGCCAGGCCCATATTGCACCAGGCGTACTGGGGGGTAGGGTAGAGCAGGTTCTTAACCGCGGCTTGAAATTGTTCAACGGCCTTGTCGTATTCACCCATCCGCACATAAACGATGCCCAAATTGTTGTAGGCCTCGGAATAGTCGGGCTTAATAGTCTGGGCGTTTTGGAAATGTTTGATGGCTTCCGGATAGACTTCCTTGGACATGTAAGCCGCACCTAAAATATTCTGAATTTCCGCGTTATTCGGGTCGTATTTGGCGGCTTCAAGCAATTCTTTGAGCGCACGGGTGTAGTTCCCGGTCTTAAGATAAGAATCACCCAATTTCAAGTGAGTCTGGGCTTTGTCTTCGCTTTGGGTTGAGATGCCGGCGCATCCCATGGTTAGAAGGGTCAGGGCCAGAAGAGTTAGGAAGGTGATTGTGTCTAAGCCATAGCCATTCTTTTTCCGCATCACGTGAGCACTCTTTTCCGAGTCGGGTTAAATTCACCAATCTGAGGTTGTAAAGACATAATCAAAACCAAAGGCTCGCCATTTTACATATAAATATAAATAAATTTAAGTTGTTACATTGTTTCCTGGGCGTCCTCTCCGGTTTGCCTTTTTATTATAAGGTTTAAATTTCGGACGGCAGAAATTCCATCCTATCCTTATCATGATCAGATCATCTTATGGAGCGGGTATTCCACAATGCCTTCTGCCCCACGTTTGATCAACTCGGGGATCAGATCCCGAACCTTGGTTTTGTCGACCACAATTTCCACAGACAGCCAGGGGACTTCATACAAGGACGCCACGGTGGGGGCGTTGAGGGAAGGCAGAATGGCGATGACCTGCTTGATCTTTTCTTCCGGGACGTTCATCTTAAGGCCGACCATGTTTTCGGCCAGCAAGGCGCCTTTGAGCAGAAGCCGGATCTGTTCGATCTTCTCCTTTTTCCAAGGGTCTGCCCAGGCCGTGGGATGGGCGATGAGCTGGGTGTTGGTCGACATCAAGTCTCTAATTATTTTAAGCCCATGGGCCTTAATAGTGCTACCTGTTTCGGTCACCTCGACAATGGCGTCGGCCAGACCGGAGACGACCTTAGCCTCCGTCGCGCCCCAGGAAAACTCTACCTCCACTGGGATATTGTGCTGCGCAAAATACTTCTTGGTAAAATTGACCAGTTCAGTGGCCACTTTTTTCCCGGCCAAATCCTGGATGTCTTTAATGTTGGATTCCATGGGCACGGCTAAGACCCACCGGGCCGGCCGCTGACTCGTTTTGGAATAAATCAGGTCATCCACCACAACTACTTTAGATTCATTTTCCATAATCCAATCTTTGCCGGTCAGACCCACATCGAGAGTTCCGTTTTCGACGTATCGGGACATTTCTTGGGCCCGGCAAATGGAGCAACTGATTTCAGGGTCATTAATCTGCGGGAAATAGCTCCGGCTGCTAACTTCGATTTTCCAACCGGACTTGGCAAATAGTTCGAGGGTGTAGTTTTGCAAGCTCCCTTTGGGAATACCTAGTTTTAGAACATTCATTTTGGATACACCTTATTCGGATCGAAGACTTTCTCATCAACCACGGTCAACCCGCCCTGGTCATCGACCCGGCGGTAAAAACAAGAGCGGTATCCCGTATGGCAAGCCGCGCCGCCCA
The DNA here is from genome assembly GCA_015233295.1 of Deltaproteobacteria bacterium. Lineage (GTDB taxonomy): Bacteria > Desulfobacterota > JADFXK01 > JADFXK01 > JADFXK01 > JADFXK01. The sequence goes on from JADFYC010000049.1 coordinate 9,357, forward strand.
ATTGGTTGACCTGAAGGAGGATGGTATCGTTATCACAATCGACAAACACGGCCACGACCTGCTGCACATGACCCGAGGTGCCGCCTTTGTGCCATAACTCCCGGCGGGACCGGCTCCAATAATGGGCCTGGCCGGTGCTCAAGGTTTTCTCCCAGGCCAGTTGATTCATATAGGCCATCATCAACACACGGCCATCTGTGGCGTCCTGGGCGATAGCCGGAATAAGTCCGCCAGTTTTCTCGAAATCTAATTCCACCATAATCTTTCCAAGGTTAAGTTAAGCAGCCGCTGGTTAGCCCGTCTGCCTTCGATTATCAATAAGGGGTTCCAGGGCAACTAGTTGTAGATAAAGATGGACTTCAATTAAGCGCAGGCTTGAATAATATTAGCCGGGACGCCTCTTGTCAAGGGTTAACGTGAGTCATTTCGGCAACAATGTTTTATCAGCCTGTTGTCACTCACTTATGTTGAGTGATCCGGCAATGAAGGCGGGGTGGCGTAGCCTGAAAACGATATCAATAGCTTCCATGTTAGTCGGGTTGAGCGAGTCCGGACTTACGGACAGTAAAAAATACCATACTAACTTGATGTTCCAGCACATTGAAATAACTACAATTGAAATAGGAGATCGGACGATAGCCCTTGAAGTTTCTCCTTCAATTCGGTATGATCCGTGGCTGTGATAAGTTAAAGATGAAACTCCCAATTGTCGAATCATGACCGCGATGAGATCAGCTCATGAAAAAAAACTGGCTACTCCCCATTGAATATGCCCTTGGCCTCGTCGTCGGCCTATCGGTGCTTTACTTGACCAGTCGGCGCAATTATCTTCTGTTTCACAGTCTGGCCGAGGGGTTCAGCATTGCCGTAGACCTGGCCATTTTCATGTTGGTCTGGAACTCCCGGAAAAATCTGGATAACGGATATATCTTAATCTTAGGCTTCAGCTCATTATTCGTCGGTGCTTTGGATTTAACCCATACCCTGGCCTACCGGGGCATGGGGGTATTTTCCGGGAACGGAGCCAATTTGGCCACCCAGTTGTGGATGGCGGCCCGATATGTCCAGAGTCTCTCGTTGCTCATCGCGTCCATGTATCTGGGCCAATCCGGTAAGCCCGTTAAATTACCCGGCACATTAGTTTTAGCCGGCTACACGGTCGTGACCGGCCTCCTGCTCTGGATGATTTTTTATGGGGGTATTTTTCCCACCTGTTATATCCAGGGGGTGGGATTGACATTCTTTAAGAAAGCCGGCGAATATCTCATCTGTCTGATCTTTATTGTCTCTTTAATTCTGCTCAAACGTCATCGGGACGATTTTGACCCCGCGGTCGGACGATGGCTGATGATGTATCTAGTTGCCTCCATTCTCTCCGAACTGACCTTTACCTTGTATCTCGGCGTCTATGGATTTATGAATATGCTCGGCCACCTGCTTAAAATTATCGCCTTTTTCTTTGTCTATAAGGCTGTTGTGGAGATGGGCGTCAGGCAGCCGCAGGCCATGTTGTTCCGAGACCTCCGGCAACGGGAAGAGGCCTTGCAGAAAAGCGAGGAACTTTTCCGAACTATGGCCGACTTCACTTATGATTGGGAGTACTGGCTGGGTCGTGAAAAACAATTTGTTTACATCTCGCCATCCTGCGAACGGATGACCGGGTACCGCCCTGATGATTTCCGAAACGACCCGACATTACTTACCAGAATCATCCACCCCGACGATTTGATCGTGAATAAAACCCACCTCAGCGAGGGTATGGAGGATTTTGGATTACACTCCGCTGATTTTCGTATTATTACCCAAAAGGGCGAAGAAAGATGGATCAACCACATTTGTCAACCTGTGTACGATCGCGACGGGAAGTTCTTAGGCCGGCGAGCCGGCAATCGCGACATTACGGCTCAGAAGCAGGCTGAGACCACCCTTAGGGAAGCGGAGAGATCCCTGCGGGAGAGTGAGGATCGGTTGAGAACATTGATAAATGCTATGCCCGACATCATTTGCTTCAAAGATGGCCAGGGACGCTGGCTGGAAGCCAATGAGGCCGATTTGCGATTGTTTGAACTCACCGAAGTGGATTATCGAGGAAAAACTGGTTCTGAACTCGCGGCATTTTCACCCATTTGCCGGGAGGCCTTTCTGACCTGTGGCGACAGCGACGAACAGGCCTGGAAACTAAGAAATCTCTGGCGGGGTGAGGAAATCATCCCTTGCCCCGACGGCCGAAAAGCAATCCTTGACCTGATCAAAATACCTCTCTTTCAGGATAATGACCAACGCAAAGGTCTGATCGTCATCGGGCGGGATGTCACCGAACAGAAATTGGCCGCCCAAAAGATTTCAGATCTATTGGAGTTTAACCGCAAGATTATCGAGGCCTCGCCCGTTGGTATCGTTGTTTATAATGGTCTTACCGGTCAAGGATTACTGGCCAACCCGGCGGCCGCCCAAGTCATCGGCGCCCCTCTGGAACAATTGCGGCAACAGAATTTCCGCCAGATTACCTCCTGGGGAACCTCCGGATTATTGTCCGCCGCAGAAGAAGTCCTGACCACCGGCCTCGAAAAGCAAGGCGAGATCAAATTGACTACAACGTTCGGGCGTCTGGTCTGGCTTGAATACTTCCTGGCCCGCATATCCAGCGGAGGCGTACCCCATTTGCTGGTCCTTTTCCACGATATCACAGAATCCAGGCAGGCGTTGGTTAAAATCCAGGAGAGTGCCGATTTCGCTCGGGCCATTCTGGATTCGATAACCTCCCATCTGGTCATACTGGATAATAACGGCATCATCATTGAAACCAACCAGGCCTGGAAGGATTTTGGCAGAAGCCAGGGACTAGATCCCATCTGGAATGAAACCGGTGTAAACTACTTCCAGGCATGTGAACTGGCCAAAGATCAATCGGCCCCAGAAGTCACCAGGGCTGTGCGCGGCATCCGGGCCGTCATTAATGGCGAACAGAACGAATTCGTGATGGACTATCCTGGCCATTCTCCAGATCGCCGGCGCTGGTTCAATATGCGGGTGACCAGGTTTAATGTCCCGGGGCCGGCCCGGGTGGTCGTCAGCCATGAAGACATCACTGGAATTAAACGCATTTCCGAGGACCGGGCCGAGGCGTTACGCAGGTATCAGGCCTTCATTCGGGCCTTAGGTGAAGTAGCATATGAACATTTTGTGCCGGATGATATTATTATCTGGGCAGGGGCGATTAAAGAGGTGCTGGGCTACGAACAGTCGGAAATGGGTCACAGTGGGGCGAGCTGGACTACTCGAGTCCATCCGGATGACTTGCCCGCGGCAGATGCAGAATTCCGCCGGGCGCACAACGAAGATGGGCTGTTCGATATGGAGTATCGGTTCAGGACTAACGACGGCTGTTACCTCTGGTTTCACGACCGGGGGAGTATGACTGTTGATGAGTCGGGCACGCTCCATTCAGTCATCGGCATCATGAAAAATATCAATGACCGGAAGCTGGCCGAGGATGCGTTGCGGGAGGCCAAAGAGATAGCGGAAGAGGCCAACCGGGCCAAGAGCGATTTCCTGGCCAAAATGAGCCATGAGATTCGGACCCCGATGAATGCCATCACCGGACTGACCTACCTGGCCTTGCAAACGGAACTGACATCCAGGCAAAGGGATTATTTAGACAAAATACAGCTCTCGACCCGGGCCTTATTGAGGATCATTAATGATATTCTCGATTTTTCCAAGATCGAGGCCGGCAAACTGGACATAGAAGAAGTGCCCTTCAATCTCGACGATGTCGTTACAAATATTTCTAACCTGGTCGGCTTAACCGCGTATGAAAAAGGGTTGGAACTCATGTTTTTGGCGAATAAGGAAGTACCCCGATTATTGGTGGGAGATCCACTGCGGTTAGAGCAAATTTTACTAAATCTGGTCAATAATGCCGTGAAATTCACCGAATCCGGTGAAATTATAATGCAAACGGAAGTGCGTGACCAGACGTCGGACAAAGTCATCCTCTGCTTTTCCGTAATAGACTCTGGAATCGGCATCTCCGAAGACCAGATCGCCGGCCTCTTCGAGCCGTTTACTCAAGTGGATGGTTCCATCAACCGGAAATACGGCGGAAGTGGCCTGGGGCTGGCCATCGTTAAGAGGCTGGTGGAGGTGATGGGTGGGCAAATCAATGTGACAAGTCTGCCCGGCCGGGGGAGTCTTTTTGCCTTTACCGTACCATTGACCCTCCAGCCGGAACATGCCGCTGACCAACTTCTCCTGCCGGCGGGGCATCGATCTAACCGGGTGTTGGTTGTAGACGATAATGGCGCGTCGCGGGAGATTCTAAAGGGCGCCCTGGAATCCTTCTCCTTTCAGGTGACCACCGTGGTCTCTGGAGAGAACGCCCTGGAGGAGCTGGGCAAGGACCAGGAAGGACGGCCTTATGGACTTATCCTGATGGACTGGAAGATGCCTGGGATGGATGGAATTGAGGTGTCCCGCCTGATAAAAAGAAACCCCGCTACGGCGCAATATCCGATTATCATCATGGTTCCGGCGCTTGGCCGGGAGGATGTCATTCGACAGGCTGAAGAGGCCGGGCTGGAGGCTTTCCTGGTCAAGCCGGTGAGTCGGACGGCGTTGTTCAACACGATCATGGAAGTGCTGGGACAGGATAAGACCAAAGATTCCTCAGATACCTCGCAAGAGTCGAAGAACCGCCACCATCTAACTCCGGTCTCGGGATCCAAAATTTTAGTGGTTGAAGATAATGAAATAAACCAGCAGGTGGCTAGAGAAATATTGGAACGAGCCGGGGTATCCGTAACCGTAGCCGGCAATGGCCGGGAAGCCGTCAGACTGGTTGATGCTTCCACCTGGGATGCCGTACTGATGGATATTCATATGCCCGAGGTGGATGGGTACGAGGCAACGCTTCAGATAAGACAGACGCCGAACCATCAGCAGTTGCCTATTATTGCCATGACCGCCGACGCCCTTAAGGGAGAGCAGGAGAAATGCCTGGCTGTTGGAATGAATGATTATGTAGCTAAGCCCATTGATGTCAATCAGCTTTTTCAGGTCCTGAGCAAGTGGGTTAAGCCCCGAAAAAGCGACGAAAAAGATTCCCCGGCCAGACCTGCTCCATCCCCGGTCCAGGTGGTGGAATCATTTCCCGATCATCTTCCCGGCTTTAATGTCCCGGCCGGATTGGCCAGATTAGGTGAAAATCGCAAATTCTACAGGGAGTTGCTTTTGCAGTTTCAGAAGGATTACGCCGAGGAAGCACTAAAGATCAAAAACGCCCTGCTGGCGGGAGATATGAAGCCGGCTCAAGAATTGGCCCATAAGTTAAAAGGGACGGCTGGGAATCTTTCCGCCGAGGCTTTGTCTTTAGCGGCCGGCCGGTTGGAGCAGGCCGTAGGTCAAGGAGAGACTGAACAATTTAATACGTTAGTCACCAATTTAGAGGAACAAATGGCCCTGGTTTTGGCCTCGATCAACCTGCTGGACCAGCGCCTCCCGATCCACTCTCTTCAACATTAGAATTACCCAGCCAAAAACCGAGCCGGCCCA
>JADFYC010000004.1:0-3344 GCA_015233295.1 Deltaproteobacteria bacterium
GAGGTATGCGACGGTATTCCAGACAGCCAGGTCACGGCGCTGGGCCGGATATTCTTGAACGGGCAAAATTTTCAGATCCTGGAGCGTCTTGACGCGACGATCAGCCGGTTGCAGAATTTATCGTTGCAAGCCTCCGGCATAATACCCCGAAAAGATACAGCCTCCCTGGAAGCCCTCCAGAAGTTGGCCGGCTCCATCGCCCGGTTGGAAGATGATGGTCTTGACCATCTGACGTTACAGGATATCCAAACGCTTTGTCCCGCACTTAACGGCTCGGCCGGGGATATCCCGAAAATAGCCGATCCGGCCCCAGGTCTGGCCCGGCTTCTGGTCTGTCAGGCTCAATCAATGCTCCGGCAGCAGCGGGCCTCCATCCGATCATTCTTCAAGCCGTCATTTTGGAACCTGAAGTCGGTTGTCAGCGCCTATCTGGATTATGACGAAGAATTTAAGGTTGATGAGGCCTTAGCCCGGATCGAGAATAAACCGGAATTGGGTCACGAAGCCGATGACGCCAGGCGTTTGGAGGGATATCGCGGCCTGGTTGGACCCGGTCTGACCATGAACACCAGTTGGACCCGAGTGGTGGCCGACGTTGGCTGGGTCCGGAAACTGATGACGGCAATGGAATCCCCAGCCCGGACCGGGAGCCTTGGGCCGCCCATATTCGAGAGTCACGAGGAGATGAGCCGGCAAGTCCAGGCGCTCCAAGATATGACCGGACGCGCCCAGAAGTCGTTGACGTGGGCTCGAATTTCCGTGAAACCTGAAGATGGCCTGGATACGGTGGTCTCCCTGATCCGGTCTCGTCAACAGGCCTTGGCGGAAATTCTGGTTCAGACCGTCGAGTTGAATGTCTCACCATCGAAAACGATCATGGCTGTGAAGAAGGGCCTGGAGGCTCATGTCTCGGCTCTAAACATGGCTAAGAGCATCCCCGATGATCTGGAGTTCAGGCAGCTTATCGCAGCCCTGAGACGCGTCCTGGACGGACATGAAACCGAGTTCGAACACCTGATTCAGGAGTCCAGGACGGTGGCCAATTGGGTCCAGCGGGGTTTCACCTCAGGCAATTTCTCTACCGAGCTGGTGGCCTGGGTCTTAGCCGGGCCGACCGGTCAGCACCTGGCTTTATTTAGGGATGTGGTCGAGTTATCGAAAAAATTCGTTTCGGGTTTCGACTCATTTGTGGCCAGCCTGGAAACCTACGGTCGGGTGGATTTCGAGCAGTTTTTCGGCGAAGATTGCGTGGCGTGTCGTTTGGAAGACATGGCCGCGGCAGTGACCCGGTGTCGGGATCAGATCCATTACCTGGGCTCCTGGAGTGATTACTGCCGGCACTATGACCTGGTCCAGGCTGCAGGGCTAACCCAGTTCATCGAGGCCATCGACCGGGGCACTTTACCGGCTAAGAATGCCCGGCCGTCATATCTTTTTGCCGTCTATCACAGTATCGCCCGGGAACTTTTAGCGGCCCATCCTCTCTTGAATGACTTCACCCGTTCTGGTTACGAGAATATCCTGAAACGCTTTGCTACTCTGGACCAAAACGTTCTCGACCATACCCCCCAGCGGATTGCCCACCAGTTGGCCCAGCAACCGGTGCCCGCCGGGATCGGTCTGGGACCGGTGGGGAACCATACGGAAAAGGCCCTCCTGGACCGGGAGATTAATAAGCTCAGGCGTCACATCCCGATCCGGCAACTGGTCAAACGAGCCGGACGCGCCCTCCAGGCCCTTAAACCCTGCTTCATGATGAGCCCGCTGTCCGTCGCCCAGTATCTCGACCCTGAAAGTATGCGCTTCGATCTGGTGGTCATGGATGAGGCTTCCCAGCTCAAGCCTGAGGATGCCCTGGGCGCGATCGCCCGGGGGACGAAACTGGTAGTAGTGGGCGACCCCCGGCAGTTGCCGCCGACGAGCTTCTTCGACCGGTTGGACGGAATCTGGACCGACGAGGACCAGACCTATGCGGTCACCGAGGCTGAGTCTATCCTGGAACGCGGGATGCAAATCTATCCGGTGCGGCGATTGCTCTGGCATTACCGGTCCGAACACGACAGCCTGATCAGATTCTCCAACCACATGTTTTATAGCGACCGGCCTTTGTATGTCTTTCCCTCGCTGTGTCACTCGAACCGGGGCCACGGAGTTCATTTCAATTATATTCCCGGTGCAAAATACCACCAGGGGACCAATCTTGTTGAGGCCCAGGCCATTGTGGCGGCCATCGAGCACCACGCCCGGCTATTCCCCGAGATCAGCCTGGGCGTGGCCACCTTCAATATCAAACAAACCGAGGTCATCCTGGACCTGTTGGAGTCCACCCAGAAAAAAAATCCGCTTCTCGATAAATGGATCCGAGAATCAGGCGACCAGGCCGAGCCGTTCTTTGTCAAGAACCTGGAAAACGTCCAGGGCGACGAACGGGATGTCATTTTCATCTCCGTGACCTATGGCCCTGACCCGGCCACCGGTAAAGTGTTTCAACGGTTTGGACCGATCAATACCGCCAATGGGTGGCGTCGGCTTAATGTCATATTTACCAGGGCCAAACAAAGGATAGAGCTTTTCAGTTCCATGCGGGCCCATGACGTGCTCCCGTCACCGGATGCCAATAAGGGCGTTCATGCCCTGAAAGCTTACCTGGCCTACGCCGAGAGCGGATTCTTACCCAACAACAGCAACACTGAGGCCAGGGCCGAATTCCAGAGCGATTTTCAGACCTCAGTCATGGACATCTTGCATCAGCACGGCCACCAGGCAGCCGCTCAGGTGGGTGCGGCCGGATTTGCCATTGATATCGGCGTGCGTTATCCTGAGCACCCGAATGATTTTGTCCTGGGCATCGAATGCGACGGGGCCGCCTATCACTCAGCCGGGTCTATCCGTGACCGGGATCGTCTCCGCCGGGAGATCCTGGAGAAGAAGGGCTGGAGGCTCCATCGCATCTGGACCGTCGACTGGTTCAAAAACCGGGAAAACGAGATTCAGCGCCTCTTGACCGCCGTGGACAAGGCCGTTCAGGAGTATGCTCAGGCCGGTTCGCGACCCTTGACGACTGGGGTGGGGGGGATGATGAACCCAACAAGGAAGGGTGATTAGCAAGACACATGGTTTCCCTTTTCTTTTTCTCCTGACGCAATCGCCTCCTTTTCTATCAGGCCGGCGGATTCTTCTCTAAAGATTCAGTCCATTCTTCTACAAACTCCGTTGACTTGCATCAAATAATTATATATTATGGAAAAAGTGACTTGTTCTGACATAAAGCAGGCTCCTCGATCCGGCCACACGGGCAGGCATCGCGACAAAGGAAGGCGATTGTGATAAAGGGTACTGCTGGT
>JADFYC010000004.1:3456-31384 GCA_015233295.1 Deltaproteobacteria bacterium
CACGCGTAGACAGGATCGAGACGCTGCCGAATATTAAACATCTTTGGCCGGCTCGACTGCTCACTATTCTGTTCGCCCTGCTTATCGCCTGTTCCGTTCAGGCGAATGACTCTAAACAGGTCAAAAAGATACTGTTGATCCACTCCTTTGAACCCTTCATGCCCTATACCATTATCGTCAATCAAAGCATCAGGTCAACGCTGCAGTCAGGGACCACCGATCATCTTGATTTATACTGTGAATATTTGGACCTGGCCCGCTTCCCCGGCGAGGCTTACCTCCGGGAGTTGCTCGCACTCCTGCAGCAGAAGTACTCCACCCGGGCGCCGGATTTGATCTTTGTCCTGCTTGGTCCGGCATTCGATTTCACCCTGAAATATCGAGACCAAATTTTTCCGGAAACTCCCATCGTCTTTTGTTCGCTGGAGAAACGTCAGATTGAGGGACGCCACCTGAGACCTAACGTCACCGGGGTGATATCTCATTTAGATTCCAAGGGGACCCTGGATCTGGCCCTCAAACTTCAGCCGGAAATAAAACAGGTTGTGGTTGTTACCGGAACCAATGAGAACGACCAGGCATATACAAAAACCACCCGTCAGGCATTTCGCGAGTATGAAGACAGGCTCAAGTTCGACTATCTTACAGGTGCTTCCTATGAAAGGGTCATGGCCACGGTTAAGACCCTGCCCTCGGACACCATTGTCTTTTACGTGACCATGTTTCAGGACGGAACGGGAAAAGCATACGTCCCCCGCGAGGTCCTGGCATCGTTAGCTCAAGTTTCGAGCGTTCCCATTTATGGAATAGCTGAGCAATATTTAGGTTACGGGATTGTCGGAGGGCATCTGACTAGAGGCCAGGATGTTGCTCAAAAGGCCGCCGAGGTGGCCCTGCGCATTCTGCGTGGGGAAAAGCCCGGGGATATCCCCATCACCGAAAGCCCGAATGCGGCCATGTTTGATTGGCGTCAACTGCGCCGCTGGGGTATTGACGAGAGCCGCTTGCCGCCCGACAGCATTGTTCAATATCGGGTCATGACAATTTGGGAAACATACAAATTACATCTCATTGGGGTCATTACCTTTTGCGTCCTCGAGTCCTTGCTCATCTTCATTCTGCTAGTCCAACGCATGAAGCGCCGCAAGGCGGAGAGAGCCTTAATGCTGTCGGAACGAAAGCTTTTGCTTCATTTAGAGCAAACAATTGTCGGGGTAATCGAGTGGGATGCCCAATTCAGAGTCATCCAGTGGAACCCCGCGGCGGAGACCATATTCGGATACAATCGCCCAGAAGCCATGGGCAGTTACGCCGCCGACCTGGTTATTCCCCCCAATGCCATTGATGAAGTTGAACAGGTCTGGAACAAGCTGATGACCCAAGCCGGAGGAACCTATAGTACTAATGAAAACCGGACCAAAGACGGAGGAATAATTATCTGTGAGTGGTTCAACACGCCACTCGTGGACCAAGACGGTCTTGTCGTCGGAGTCATGTCTCTTGTGCGTGACATCACCGAACGCAAGCGCGCCGAAGAGGAAATTAGGCAACTTAACGCTGAACTGGAGCAACGTGTAGCTGATCGGACCGCCGAGTTGCAGGCCAAAAATCAAGAGCTGGAAGCCTTCACCTACTCGGTATCGCATGATCTCAGAGCTCCTCTGCGCGGAATCGACGGTTATAGCCGATTGCTGCTCGAAGATCACCTCCATCAGTTGGATGAGGAGGGCCGCATGTTTCTCCAGACTATTCGTCAAGCCACCGAGCAGATGAGCCAATTGATCAGCGATCTATTAGCCTACTCCCGTTTTGAACGTCGGGTACTGACGCCCGGTTTGGTCAATCCCCGGGCCTTGTTCGAAGCCATACTTGCCGAACATGCCGCCGATCTGGAAAACCGCCGGATCAAAATCACTGTAGCCATCCCATTTGAATCGGTTACCACAGATGTTGAGGGCCTGACCCAGGCCTTGCGAAACCTGCTCGACAATGCCATCAAATTCACTGGAAAAGTGCCCGAACCACGGATTGAGGTCGGAGGCTCCGTGAATGAAGACACTTACTCACTCTGGGTCCAAGACAACGGGGTCGGTTTTGACATGCGTTACAGCAACCGAATCTTCGAGATTTTTCAACGGCTACAACGTGTTGAAGATTATCCCGGCACTGGCATTGGGCTGGCCATCGTAGCTAAGGCTATGCAACGGATGAGAGGACGTGTCTGGGCGGAGAGCGCACCGGGGCAAGGGGCGACGTTTTATTTAGAAATTCCAAAATGACCTCATAGAATAGGACGGACCCATCCAGCCTAATGAAAAGGCATCCAATGGATCGGATTCGGAAAGCCGGAACCCGGCGTGACGTTTAAAGGAGGCTACCGTGCATAACTTGATCCGCCCTATCCTGCTTATAGAAGATAATCCCATAGATATCGACCTCACCAGGCGCGCCTTCGTCAGGCGCAAGGTGGCAAACCCCATAGAAGTCGCCCGTGACGGTGAAGAGGCCCTGGCTGTAATGTCCCGGTGGCAAACCGGAGGTCCAATTCCAGTGGTTATATTGCTGGATTTGAAATTGCCCAAAATCGACGGCCTGGAGGTCCTGCGTCATTTGAAGACTCATCCTGAATTCCTGACCATCCCGGTCGTAGTCCTCACTTCGTCTGCTGAAGATCGCGATATTAAAGAAGCGTATCACCTGGGGGCAAACTCCTATATCGTTAAGCCCATAGATTTTGAGAAGTTTGTAGACGTAGTCACTCAAATTGATCTTTACTGGAATGTAATCAACACGCCAGCGAGATGATTTATGAATGTATTATATGTCGAGGACAATCCGATTGACGCCAATCTAACCCGGCACGAACTGCGGAAGAGCGCCCCGGAGATTAACCTTGATGTCGTCAGCACCCAGCATGAAGCCCTGGCCACCTTGGAACAACGCCCCGGCTACGACCTGGTGCTCACGGACATGCGACTTCCCGACGGCGACGGGTTGGCGATATTAACCCACATCAGGGGAAGATCCCTTCCTCTGGCTGTCGTTCTCATCACCGGCCACGGAGATGATGAAACAGCGGTGGCCGGCCTGAAAGCCGGGGCCGACGATTACATAGTTAAACGAGATGGCTATCTACTCCAACTCCCGGCTGTCTTGGAAACAGCTCTGCAACACTACCGCACCCAAGCCGCCCTTCGCTCCCGCCCCATACGAGTTATGTATGCGGAACATCACGCCGCAGACATCGACCTGACATTTCGCTACATGGCCGCCCATGCTCCACACATTCACCTGGAGAAGGCCTACTCTGGTCCTGAAGTTCTGCAAAGACTCGCCGTTCGCGGCCGTCTGCCGGACTACGACGTCATATTAATGGATTACCGCTTACCCGGTTTGAGCGCCTTGGAGGTTTTAAAAGAGCTGCGCCAGGTCCGCAGGTCGGATGTGCCCGTAGTCTTAATTACCGATCAGGGTGACGAGGAGCCGGCAGTTGAGGCCCTGAAGTTAGGAGCGACCGACTATGTGATAAAACACTCGGGGTATCTCCATAAGCTCCCATTCGTACTGGAAAACGCCTTCTACAGCACCCAACTATCTCGCAAACATACCGCACTCGCCGAAAGCGAAGCCAAATATCGTGCGTTAGTTGAACAAATCCCGGCCGTAGTTTATCTCGCCGCACCTGATGGACCCGGCAGCATACTCTACATCAGTCCCCAGATCGAGTCCCTATCCGGTTTTTCGGCCAGCCAATGGACCACCGACCCCGAACTCCGGATCAGGCAAATCCACCCCGCAGATCGGGTGCGGGTGCTTTCCGAACTGGCCCAAATCCAGGCTGGTGGCGTTCCGGTTGTTTCCGAATATCGCCTGATAACCAGAGACGACCGGATCAGATGGTTACGGGACGAGGTGGTGCTGGTCCAAGATGATGCCGGAACACCTCTTTGCATTCAAGGCGTTATGATCAACATCACCGATCATATCCTGGCCGAAGAAGAGCGAATCCGGCTGACTACGGCGATGGAACAGATTGCCGAAGGCATCCTCATAACTGATACGGATTGGATTATCCGTTACGTGAATCCAGCTTTTGAGCACATGAGCGGCTATAAGCGCGAAGAAGCCCTTGGTCAACACTCACGTCTGTTTAAGAGCGGCAAACATCATGCAGAGTTCTATAAAAACATGCGAGAGACACTCCTCAACGGGGCAATATGGAAAGGTAATTTTACCAGGGAGAAGAACGACGGAACTCTCTATGAAGTAAAGGCGACTATTTCCCCCGTTCGGGACAGCCAGAACAACATCATCAATTTTGTGATCGCGGAACGTGACGTGACCTATGAATCGATGCTGGAAAGACAACTGCGCCAGACCCAAAAAATGGAGTCCATCGGCACCCTGGCGGGAGGCATAGCCCATGACTTCAACAATATTCTGACCGGCATTATTGGCTTTACGGAACTATCGCTCTATGACCCGTCGTTAAAAAGCGACTTGCGTCGGAATCTGGAACAGATATTGATAGCCGGAAATCGGGCAAAAAGTTTAGTACACCAAATACTTACCTTTAGCAGACAGGGCGACCAAAAAATAATGCCCGTCCAACTCAAACCCATTATCAAAGAAATTGTCAAGCTGCTCAGGGCGTCTTTACCCACAACCATCGAAATCCGGCAAAACATCACGGTGGAGTCAGGCATGGTTATGGCCGATCCCACCCAGATCCACCAAGTTTTGATGAATCTATGCGCCAATGCCGCCCATGCCATGCAAGGTGAAGAGGGAATCTTGGAAATATCCCTGGAAGAAGAGGACCATCAGCCTGATGACAAACTTCGGATCCCGGACCTTAATCCCGGCCATTACATGAAACTAACAGTACGTGACACCGGGTACGGTATCAGCCACGACGTTTTTGATAGGATTTTCGACCCATTTTTCACAACTAAAAGACCCGGTGAAGGAACCGGCATGGGGTTGGCCGTCGTGCATGGGATAGTCAAAAGCCACCATGGAGCCATAACTGTCGGCAGCGAACCGGGGCTGGGGACCAATTTTTGTGTTTATCTCCCGAGAATCGAAAGCATTGCACAATCAAAAACGAAGTCACGCTCACCCCTACCCAATGGATGCGAGGTTATCTTGTTCGTTGATGATGAAAAAGCCATTGCGGAACTGGGGCGGATGCTGCTGGAGCGTCTAGGATATCAAGTCATAGTGACCACCAGTAGCCTTGAGGGGCTCAGTTTTTTCCGAGGAGAGTCTGCCTCCATGGATTTCGACCTGGTCATCACCGACCAGACCATGCCGCACATGACCGGCCTGAGATTAGCCCAAGAGATTATCAATCTTCGGCCCGGCATCCCAGTGATATTGTGCACGGGGTCTAACGAAGAAGTCTCCCGGGAAAAGGCATTAGCACTGGGCGTCAGTGAATTTTTGACGAAGCCGTTCGAACTCCGTGATTTGGCCGAAGCAGTTCGCAAGGTTCTAGACAAAAGCCGGATCACACAATTGTGAAAACCAAAATCAGAGGCGACCAAGCTACTCACGTGCGAAAAAAATCCTCTAAAATATTTCACGCCAAGGACCACTTTAAGGTTAAGAACAGCCTATACCACAGATTTGGGAAGAGGCTGTTACTGGCTTTCGGCCTTTATCTTTTTGCGCTGGTCGCGGCCACTTCTTCCCTGATACTCGTGGAGGGCTGGAATTTTAGCGATTCCTTGTATATGGCCGTACTGACTCTGACCACCGTCGGGTACGGAGAGGTCAACCCATTAACCCCAACCGGTCGCTATCTCATGATCGTGATCATGCTGTTCGACAATGTCGTGTTCGTTTTTGCCGTGGGCATGATGGGATCAACAATCTTAGAAGGCGACTTGATGAATGTTTTCAGGGGAGAGAAGTTGATGAAGTTGTTGGATAAATTAGAAAATCACATTATTATCGTTGGATTGGGGCGAGTCGGCCGCCAGGCGGCTGAGGTCCTGAGCAACTATGGCCAACAGGTGGTAGCCATAGAAAAGGCCATTGCCGATGAAGAGATTACCGAGCAGGAAGGCTGGATCGTGATCAAGGGGGACGGGCGGGAAGAAAATGTCTTGCGGGCGACCGGAATCGAGAGAGCCGGGACCTTGTGCGCCTGTCTCCCGGCTGAAGGCGATAATCTCGTCCTGACCATCATGGCCAAAGAGTACAATCCCGGCATTACAGTCATCGCCAGGGCTCATTCCAAAAGTTTCGCCCAGCGCCTTAGGCGGGCGGGAGCAGATAATGTCATCCTGCCGGAAGCGGTGGCCGGGACCAGGGTGGCCCTGGAAATTTTGGGCGGCGGGATGGAGAAGCTGGATCGTTTCCTGGAGCTTCGGGCCACTTCCAAGATTCTTTTAGAGGAAGTCAAACTGACCTCCAGGTCTCCGTTGGTTGGACGAACATTGGGAGATTCGAGAATTCGGGAGGATTGGCACATTGTCGTCTTTCTGATCAGCGCCGAAGATGGTCAATATGAAGCCACTATCCCGATAGGCCGCGTATTCAAAGTGGGGGATGAATTGTGGGTTTTTGGCCGGCAGGAAGACCTTAATCGATTCATCAAAGAAGTAACGTGAGATATTTTTCCTGTCCGGTCAAGTTCATTCCCTGGCTCCGGTGCGGTCATCTCCGTTCGCCCCAAACTGGTCAACTTCCATATCTGGAAATTTTGATCTAATGAAATCCCTTATCTTGTTAATCAAACGATCTTGAATCTGACGCACCCGCTCTCGGGTGATCTTGAATTTAGAACCGATGTCTTGCAAAGTCACCGATTCCTCAGTCAGCAGGCGGTGATCAAAGATATAAAGCTCCTTGCCAGACAAAGTCTTCCTGAACTCTTGGAGATTCTCCCGCAGCAGACGGTGCATTTCCTGTCGCGCCACCTGGTCGTCAAGGCTCTCACCTATGGACGGCAGAAAGCTCTTATGGTCGTCGTCAGAATCCTCCCGTACCGGAGCGTCCAGCGACAGTTCCCATCCCGAAAGGCGCTGGTCCATTTCCAGGATATCCGATTCCTTGACATTCAAATTGTGGGCCAAAAGTTGAGGGCTGGGGTCTATCCCCTTGGCCAGAAGTTTTTCCTTTTCCTTGTTGAGGTTAAAAAAAAGCTTCCGTTGCGCCTGGGTCGTGCCTATCCGGACCAGTTTCCAGTTGTCCATGATGAACTTAAGAATGTAGGCTTTAATCCAGAAAGAGGCGTAGTAGGACAGCTTAATATCCTTGTACGGATCGAACTTCTTCACTGCCTGCATCAAGCCGATGTTGCCTTCTTGAATCAAATCCATCAAGCTGCGCATCCAATACCGGTGAAAATCCATGGCTATTTTTACTACTAACCGCAAATTGGAGGTGATCAAGGCGGCCGCCGCATCCGGATCATTATCATCGTATAACCTGATGGCCAGGGCCTTCTCTTCTTCCCTGGTCAACATAGGATACCTATTTATCTCCTGCAGATAACGCTGCAAGGCACCGGTAACAGGGACGGCGCTAGTAGAAATTTCTTCTTTTAGGGAGTCTTTTCCCAAGCCGATGTCATCGTCGAGAACCAGTTCCTCAGGATTATCGATAAGATCCAGATCCGGCTCGCTTTCCTCATCTTCCGGTGTCTCTTCCACCAGTTCAGGCTGAATCGGCTTGACGGCCTTGGTGTGATCGGTTTTCTTTTTCCTCATGTCTCTTCTCCTCCCTATTTGCCGATTAAAATACACGAATATCGGTTCCGATACAAGCGGATTATGGATGCGCCGGCGCCGCGTTTTCCAACCTGACGGATTTTTATCCAAAACACCATGATCACCAGGACCCGGACATTTTTTTCCAGATCAAACGCGGCACATGACATCGGAATTTAGACAAGGTTGGCCGAGAAGATGATTGTCCGCAAATCAGTTTGACAATCTGGCCCACAATGAGTATCCTCTGCACATCATCAAGCCGCGATCTCCGGTCCTCCTCAACTGCCGTCTTACCTTTCTGTTCGATTATCCTAATTGCCCACCGAGAGGACCCGGAGAAAATGAAATAACGCAGATATTTTAAAGGAATACATGTCAGACAAACGAAACCATCTGCGTTCCTTATTTGTTCTCTTCGTGTCCTGGCGTTATGCCGACAAAAGGAACTAACATGAAAGTCGACGATTTCAAAGAACAACGGCAGGCGATAGCCGATTCAATCAGATCCAAAGGGCCCAGCCTGGAAACCATTGATAAATATTGCGGACTGATAGACCTCTTTATCGGTGAGCTATTAGACACGGCCATGGATACTAAACCAGGTCTTAGGGAGCTAATGGGCGACGATTGGGCGGTTCTGGCCTTGGGGGGGTATGGCCGCCGGGAGATGAACCTGGCCTCCGACGTGGATCTCCTCTTTCTTCTCAAAAACAGGGTTTCCGACAAAGCCGGTAAAATCATCAAAGAAGTGCTTTATCCGCTCTGGGATACAGGTTTAGAAGTGGGCTACGGCACCCGAAATACCAGAGACACTCTAAGTTTGATGGTCAAAGACTTCACGGTTTTCACCACCACTCTGGATGCCCGTCTGATCCGAGGGACAGAAACCCTGTACCTCAGTTTTATGGATGAGTTCTACCGCCAAACCCGTTTTCGGAAAAAAGAATTCATAGACAATTTGCTGACTGAAAAATACAAGCGGATCAAGCGCTATCAGGATAACGAATACCTGGTGGAACCAAATCTTAAAGAAAACATCGGCGGCCTCCGGGATGTCCATTATTCTTTTTGGATCAGCCGGGTCTTGGACCGACCCGAAGGCCCGACCGGAATTCAGACATATCCGGTGCTCACCGATGAACACGCCAAAGAACTCAGGGAAAGCCAGAACTATTTGTTGCTGGTCAGGAACGTCCTCCATGTGCTGGCCGGCCGCAAAGAGGACCGGCTGACCCTGCCATATCAAGAACAAGTGGCCGGCTTCTTTAACGTTACCGGTGACGGCGCCCTAAACCGCGTCGAACAATTCCTTCGGGTATTATACGCCCATATAGAGAGAATTGCCTATTTAAGCGACGCCGCATTGGATACAGCCGCCAGCCGGGTTCAACCCTACCGATACACATTAGACAGCAAAACAGCGACGGGACTGCCGCAGGGGCTGGCCTTAGAAAACAATCGGCTCTCTCTGGCCTTCCTTGACCACGTGGAAATCAGGTTAAACTCGGTAATGGACCTGTTCCTGGAATCGGCCAAAAGAAAAATCTCGATCAGCCCAGACGCCCAGCAGGCTATTAGGCTGGCGTTGGATAGATTTTCTCCCCAGGAAATGCACTCCTTGCCTATACAACAGAAGCTTTTGGCCATCATATCCAACTCTGATGAAGACGACAAATCGTTAGAGGCCATGTTGAATATCGGTCTCTTGCCCCGATTGATGCCGGAGTTCGACAACATTTCCAATCTAGTTCAACATGACGCCTTTCATATCCATCCCGTAGACCGCCATAGCCTTAAGTCACTGGAAGCAATCAAAAAAATAGAAAAAGGTCATTATCAAAAGGAAGCCCCGATCTTAACCGACGTCACCAAACGGGTTAACGACCGGGAGTTGCTGTACATGGCCACTCTGTTACACGACATCGGCAAAGGACAAGGCCAGGGCCATGCCGAAATTGGGGCTCGAATCGCTCCAGAGATACTGACCAGGATGGGGTTTGATAAAGAAAGAATAGACAAGGCCGTGGAATTGATTCGACTCCACCTGTTGCTCATTGGCACGGCTCTGACCAGAGACTTAGGCGAGGAACGAACCGTGGAAACGGTTGTGGCCAAGATAAAAGACATTGAGATGCTGGAGTTGCTGTATCCGCTGTCCGCGGCCGACGCCATGGCTACCGGCCCTCAGGCCTGGACCAACCAAAAAGCCTACTTACTGAGAAGCCTGTTCTTAAAGTCCGCCCGAATGCTGGAAAAAGGAGAACTGGGCGATCGGGATGAAATCGAGTATGCCGATCATGTAAAAGAACAGGTTCGCCGGCTGATGATCGCCCAGGGAATGCCCCAAACCGACCTGACCATGTACCTGGAAAGCATGTCAACCCGGTATCTGTCCGGCAACGATCCCGGCTCCATCATGGGTCACATCATTCTAAATGAACAACTGAAGGCCAGGGACGAAGTGCTGAGACTCAGCCGGCGGCGATGTGAAGAAACGGACTGCTCTGAACTTACCGTCATCACATGGGATAGGACCGGAGTATTTTTTCGCCTGGCCGGAGTATTCACCTTAAACGATCTGAATATCCAAGAACTGGCCATTTTTACCTGGTTGAAAAACAAGGCTATTCTGGTCTTCCAGGTGACCAATCCGTTAGACCGGTTAAACGAAGACGCCAAATGGCGCCAGGTGGAAAAAGATATGGTCAAATCTCTCCAAGGCAACTTGGGCCTGGAGTACCGGTTAGCCCACAAACGCAAGTACGTTTCACAAAAAAACGGCATTGGGGTCAGGAAGCCTTCCTCGGTCAAGCTTGACAACGATGCCTCTGAATTCTTTACGGTAATAGAAATAGCCACCTACGACCGGATGGGATTGCTCTATGCCATCGGCCGGACTTTTTCCGAATTTATGCTGAACGTCCGCGTCGCCAAGATATCAACCAAAGTTGATCAGGTTTTCGATGTCTTTTATGTCACGAACAGTAACGGAGAAAAGATAGAGGACGAAGAACTCAAAAAAGAAATAAACAACGCCCTGATGTTTTCCATTACTCAGGTTTAGATCCGACTATCCACAATGCCCCACGAGTCGAGGGTTTTCTATGAAAACGATGGTGAAATCAAAGAGGATAAGATTCAACTGGATTATCCTTCCGCTTGTCGGGTTAGGGGCGTTTATTTTCTCGTGCGCAGTCACTACCGTAATCCGCCCTAACGACGAAGCTGCGATATCCCGTTCCGCCTGGGTCAATCCAGCGCCGCAACTTCCCTATCCCCCTGCCATGTATCGCTTGACCCTTCAAGGAACCTGGTCGGAAATGGGTTTGACCTACGGTCAGCAACTTGGCCAACACATCGCGGTGGTGTCCGAACGGGTATTGGGCCATTGGTTGGAAATGGCCGGCGGCCCCGATGTCGCTGCCCAGGCCTTTGCTCATCTCAAACTCGATCTGGCTAAGACCGCCTGGTCGATTAAGGCCTTTGCTCCGGAAATGATAGAATTCATGGATGGCCTGGCCCAAGGGGCGGCCGAGCACTTAAACCTTGTCCGGCCAGACTCGGGGCTATCCAACCTGGAAAAAATCCAGGTCATTAACGTCGCCGGCTGGTTAACCCAAAACCCCGGCTGGCACTCTGCCCATGATCGAACCGGCCAGAAATTCGCGCCCAAATTTAAAACCGCCGTCCAGCCGGAGCAGGGTGTCGCGTTTGCCGCGTTTGGGCGATCAACACCCTCAGGTGGAACCATCGCGGGGATCAGTTGGGACCAACTCTTCGATCCATACATGTATCAGGTGGCCATCCAGGTCAAACCCTCAGATCAAAACGCGGCGCCCTATCAAGGTACTGTTACGGTCGGGTGCGTGAGTGGGAATAGCTTGTTATCGCAAAGGGGGTTGTGGATTGGCCAGACCAGGGTCGGGAGTCATTTGGGTTCCGGTCAGAAGGGGCAGGTGACCTCTTTCGGTGTCAATCGCCTGATTGCGGCGGCCCATGTCGCGGCTTACGCCCAGAACAAGAAGGAAGCCGCTGAGATGTTAACCTACGGAACACCCGGGTACACGGCCATGACGGGATATAAGACGTTGATCATGGATGAACCGGCTAACTACCTCATTGCCGATGAACTGTCAGCTCTGGTCGTCGAAAGGACGGCTGAGTCCTTTGCCGTCAGATATCCCGGCGTCCTAGATGAGAAAGGGGATTACATCATCTGCGCCGGTAGCTTTTCCATGCCTTATGGATACGACGTTCTGGGCAATAAATCAACCAACCCGATGACCACGTTCGGCCCCAACCCGGACGCAGATCCGGCTAACCGGTATCGGTCCAATGCCGTAAACCTTGGGCTGGCCAGACCAAAAATATTGGTTACCGGGACTAGAGCCAAAGAGATAGTATCCATAGATTATATCATGGAATCACAACGAATCATGGCCAAGACGGTAGAAGACCCGGCTACAGGGCAAAAAATCCCGGTCACAGAACTGGGGTACACCATGTCAAACCAGGTTAAGGATAAGGCGGGGCAGGTCTTTTACGGCACGGTTACGGGGCAGGTGATAGACCCGACGAGGCGAGTGATTGAGTACACCTTGGGGCCGCCCAGTCTCTGGATGGGCCCCTGGGACCGTCTGAATATTTCTTGATCTGATGAACGTTCCACGAGTTGTGCCATACCTTGAGCTGGTTGCTCATTACTCGTTGCTGATTGTCTTAAACGAGTAACCAACAACTCCTCTACGTTGTGTTTGCATCTGCAAGCTGCCGGCCCGGTTACTGTCCAACACTACTACTATCGGGCGGGGCCAATGAGGTCCCCTTTCTTAACTCGCTATCTTGCACACTGATAATTTTATAAAGTTCCTTGTGCTTGATCTCGCTATCAGAACTCAAAACGATAGCCGAAGAAGTCATTAGCTTAGGCTTCAAAACCATAATTTTGCCGGCGTAGATATCCGGGAGGATCGTATCTCCCTTGGTTTTATTTACCTTATAGACTTTAAACATCTGCCCGACTTTGATTCCGTCCATCAATCCCAGATCAATAAACACCAGATCGTTTCCGGCCACCATTTGATAGTCCCCTTCATTCTGGACGATAATTCCTTCCTTTATCAAATCAGTAGTCGTTATTTTAACCTTTTTGTCCATGGCCACTTTAGGACGAATTTTCTGCCCAACCTTTATTTCGGTGAAGGCTTTGGTTATCTGGCCTTGATAAAGGCCCTTATCTTCGAGTACCTTGGTTATCTTAAATTCGCCTTTAATCTCGTTAAAATATCCGACCAAAGCACCCGTCACGGGATGGTGAACCGGATACTCGGTGGCGAAGATCTGGAAGGCATCACCCTTCTTGAATTTCTCTTCTTTAATCAAAAAGTAGATAACCGAGTCTTCGGGCAAGGCTACGAGGGTGGAATCAGATTCAAAAATAGTCTCGTAATGCTCCGTTTCCTCAGAAGTGGCAATGAAATTTATTGAATCCAAATTACGGCTGATGGTCACATAGTCCGCCGCCCTGGCCTGGACACCGGTGAGTAGTACGATGGCAACCAGCCAAATACTTAAAACAGATACTACTACCTTATTTTTATTTAGGAAAAGTTCTTTTTTCATCACACCGGCCTCCAGCCAAATGTTGTCGGTGAATAACAAACAAAAAGGATTACCTGCCCGGTTGCGGTTGTTGGTCAGGGGCTTGACCTGGAGTCGTGGCTCCTGACGGGCCCTCTGGAGTTGTCGGGAGGGATTTCTTCTTTTCTTCTTGTTCCTGGGTTTTCTGGATCGCGACAAACTCTTTGTTCAATTCGGCTAACTTAGTGTTTACATCTGAAAATTTATTTTTACAATAGGTTAAATCATCTCTTAAATTAGCCGCCTGCGAGTGTGAACCCTGTTGCAGGGTGTTGAACTTCTCCTCCATGTTTGGCATTAGCGCCCGCGCCTCGCCTAAACTGTTGACCGCTTCGGCCAGGCCGACCTTGACGGGAGTAAGCGAGAAATCACTTAACTCACCTCTCTTCCTCATTCTATCGGCTTCAGACATTTGTGCGTAAATAGAATTTATCGACCGATCCAGAGTGCCCAATATGGCGCGCAGCCGGTTATTTATACCCTGAAATTCTTGAAAAGCAAATTCGGCGTTATATTCCAGTTGCAGTCCATTTCGCTGCGCCGTCAGATCAAGGTAGGCACTGACCTTAGCGTCGCCCTTTTTCTTGATGTCATGAATATCCACAGGCGCCGGAGCCGTGAACTTAGCCACCGCATCCTTATTATATTGGTAATGAGTAATCAATATGTTATAAAATCTAATTTGGATATCGGAGATCTTTTTCAGGGCGGACAGACTGCTGTCGATTTCCTTTAGATCCACTTCATCAATTTCGTGTTGTTTTATGTTTCCCTGATATCTCCCGATTAGGTCCCGGCACCGATAGAATTCGGTGGAATACTTCTGAGATAGTTCCTGATCTTGACCATTGAATACGACGGCCATCCGATTGGCCCATTCCATCCCCTCAGGAACATTTCCGTTATTGATCAACGCCACGGCCAAATAGAAGCTGGCCAGGAAGCTCTCCGGGTAGGCGTAAACGCCGGACCGAGCCTCAAGTATCGCCGCGTCGTATTTTTGTTCTCCAAAAAGTCTTCGGACCTCAACGATATAATCTTCCAGTGGTTTGCGTTTAAACTGGATAATCAACTGGTCGAGTCGAAGTCTGTAGTCCTGGTACGAAGCTTTAGCACCGGCATCAGCACATTCTAGACCCACGTCAGCATAAGCCCTGGCCGCGTCGGCGTAGCGATCTCTATCTGCATATATTCGGCCGATGTAATACAACGGGACACACCGTTCGCGACCCTTGGCTACCTCCAGGGCCTGGTTAAACAGACTATCCGCCTCATCCAGTTCCTTTAGGTGATAGCTCAACTTGGCCATTTGGATTTTCAAATAATAGGTGGGAGCCTTTTGCATGGCCGTTTTATAATATTCCCGTGCCTTCTGCCACAAATACTTTTGATCCAGATAATCGTAAGTATTTTGGGACATAAGGTCATAGGCATCGCCTAACATAATATAAGCCGGGGTAAACGTAGGGTCGTTTGCGATGATTCGATCACAGTAGACAATCACCTGTCCGTAAATACTTTTGCTCATGAATAACTGGGATAACTTAAAGAGATTCTCATTGGAGGGATAGATGAGAACCATTTTCTGGGCCGCAATCACTTCGGCGTAATTCTGGTTCAGGTAGTCTCTTTTTTCCTGAGCCTGTTTCCGTTCCAGCCAGTTGCCGGAATAGTCTATTACTCCCTGGTACTCATTGACCGCGTTGTAATAGTCATGGTCCTTTTCATAAATATAGGCCCGGAGTGATCCATGGGGCGGAATGGTCATTTTCTTTATCAGTTCCTGGTCTTTCACCTGATCAAGGGCACAACCACTCCAACAAAACGCCCCCAGCAATATCACCGCCATGGCCAGCCGAAACGTCGAGACTCCAGACTTGATCCCGGTTAACATGTTTCCCTCTCGAGTTTTAAAGGCGAGTCTATGTATTGCCCACGGTTCCTTGCGCCCAGACGCAATGGAGCCCAAATAAAGCAGACATTGATCAACTTCTATAACTTATAGAAACTATCCTGTCAATGACATTGTATCACAATGATCTCCGGAATTTGGTCGCCGGCAATCACCATTTCAAGATCGATCAACATCTGCTCTAGTCTCGCAACTCGTCACACCTTCAACGGACCCTGGCCCCAGGTTTACCGTCGCCATCGAGAGTCAGGAGAGACAGACGTCCCTGATCATTTTCGGCAGCCAGGATCATCCCTTGAGACTCAATTCCTTTGAGTATGACCGGCTTCAGGTTAGCGACTAAGACGACGGACTTCCCAGTGATCTCTTCGGGAGTGTAATACTCGGCCATCCCGGCCACGACTGTTCGCCTGCCCCCGGCTTCCACCTCAAGCTTAAGTAATCGATCCGCCCCCGGCACCCGCTCGGCCGAAATGACCTGGGCCAATCTCAAATCCACTTTTTGTAGGTCCTCCAGAGCGATCTCGGCAGGTGGTTCTACAACTTTCTTAGTTTTCTTCTCCTTTTTGGGCTTGGGCGATTGTTTCTGCTCCACCTGGGGGGCCGGCTTTTCTTTGGTTTCGATCCTGGGGAAAAGAGGCTCGGGCATGCTCACGGTCAACCCGTCGGGGAGCTTCCCCCACTCACCTGAGTCAGACAACCCCGACCTGGCCAATTCCGGATCAAGACCCAGAGAAGCAAATATCTTTTCCGCTGTTTGGGGCATCACCGGATAAACCATACAGGCAATTGTTCTTAATGACTCAAGGCAATTATATATGACGGCAGACAGTCTCAGGCGATTTCCTTGCTTGACCAGGGTCCAGGGTTCATTTTCCACGATATACTGATTAGACCGGCGGATCACTTCCCAGACAGAGGCCAGGGCCCGGTGAAATGTCAGATCTTCCATGAAAATCCGGTAGTCTTTGGTCGCGGCCATAGCCGTGGCTATCAGCTCGCCATCAGTTCCGGAGTTGTCCGTCCCAGCCTCGGGGATGACCCCGTCAAAGTACTTGATGGCCATGGTCAGCGTCCGAGATAATAGATTTCCCAGGTCATTAGCCAGATCGGAATTATACCGGGAGATAACCGCCTCGTGGCTAAAATTCGAATCTAATCCGAAAACCATATCCCGGAGTAAAAAATAGCGAAAGGCGTCTAGCCCCAGGGTGTCCATCAAGCTCAACGGATCTACCACATTTCCCAGACTCTTGGACATCTTGTGGCTTTCCACATTCCAGTAACCATGGACATTGAGCCGGCGGTAGGGCTCAATTCCGGCGGACTTTAGCATGGTCGGCCAAAATATGGCGTGCGGCTTAAGAATGTCCTTGGCGATAATGTGGTTGGCCTGGGGCCAATAGGTGTGGAATAGGTCCCCATCGGGATAGCCCAGAGCTGAAATATAATTGATCAAGGCATCGAACCAGACGTAGGTGACGAAACGATCATCAAAAGGTAGAGTAATCCCCCAGGTCAGGCGGGTCTTCGGTCGAGAGATACACAGGTCTTCCAGCGGCTCACTCAGAAAAGACAAAACCTCATTGCGGTACCGCTCCGGTCTGATGAAATCATGATGTTCTTTGATGTAAGAAATCAGCCAATCCTGGTATTTGCTCATTCTAAAAAAATAGTTCTCTTCTTCGATATACTGAGGTTCTACCTGGTGATCGGGGCACTTGCCTCCGACCAACTCCCGGTCCAAGTAAAACCGCTCGCATCCAAAACAATAATTGCCGCCATACCGGCTGAAATAAATATCCCCCCGGTCATAGACTTGTTGAAGAAATTGTACGACGACTCGCTTGTGGCGTTCCTCGGTCGTCCGGATAAAATCATCGGCCAGCATCCCCATCTTGTCCCAGGTGGCGCGAAACGCACCACTAATCATATCGGCATACTCTTGCGGAGGAAGTCCCTCCTTATCCGCCGCCTCGACCACTTTGTCGCCGTGTTCATCGGTCCCGGTCAGGAAGAAGACATTTATCCCGGATGACTGATAATATCTCTTAATCGTATCCGCCACCACAGTGGTGTAAGTATGGCCCAGATGGGGCCGGGCGTTCACATAGTATATAGGTGTGGTGACATAAAAATGCCGGTTCATTTGTCCTCCCTTTTCTTTACGGGCTTTCTTTCTTCTTTCTCCGACTTCTCGGGTTTCTCCGGCTTCTCCTGTTTTTCAGGTTTTGCGGGCTTCTCCGACTTCTCGGGTTTTTCGGGTTTATCAGGTTTCACCGCCACCTCCGGCTCTAATGCCGTGGCTAATTGTTCCTCCGAAAATTCCGCCTCTTTCCCGGATTCCAGCTCCACCGTTATCTTCCCGGCCAAGACATTCAGCCTGATAACTTTGCCCATCCCCAACGGGGTATTGATCTTTTTGCCGAATTTGGGCAAACCCTTCTTGGCGTCCAGATAGGTGCTGTACTCATAGGTCAGGCAACACATCAATCTCCCGCAAGCTCCGGATATCTTGCTTGGATTCAATGACAAATTCTGCTCTTTGGCCATCTTGATGGAGATGGGATCAAAGGTGTTTAAGAAGGTGGCACAGCAAAGCTCCCGACCACAGTTTCCCAGTCCCCCGACCATCTTGGCCTGATTTCGGACCCCAATCTGACGCATCTCCACCCGGGTATGGAACCGATGCACCAGGTCCTTGACCAGTTCTCGGAAATCGATCCGGCCCTCGGCCGTGAAAAAGAATATTATTTTGCTGCCGTCAAAAAAAGCATCCACTGAGACCATATTCATCGGCAGGTTGCGTTCTTTGATCCGCTCCATACAAAAATCGTAAGCGATGCGTTCCCTGGCCAGCATCTTCTCGGCCTGGGCGATATCAGCCGGAGTAGCCGGCCGGACCACCTTGGCCAGGGCTTTATTTGGAATGTAACTGCCGGGAGTGTCGGAAACTTCTCCTAAGGCCAGACCGTACTCGGTTTGGACGATAACCTGGTCACTCTTCTTAAGCTCAAGATCAACTGGATCAAAGGCGTAGAGTTTGCCCCGTGGTCGAAACCTGATCCAGACAATTTTTTGCATCGGATGGAGTTCCGTGATCAGTTCAAAATGGGTTTCCTGGCAGGCAGTACATGCCACCGGCTGGTGGTCGGTAGATTCCACCGGGTTGTTGTCATCAGGTTCCACCGAGTTGTTGTCATCAGAATCAATCATAATTTTTGTCTCACCTTTTCACGTGAAAACGGCTACACGGCCGGGCCGTGCTGTCGCACCTCAATATTTGTTCTGACATGGCCAAAATCTTATGGGACGATGGCTGAGTCATTGCGGTGTGGCTAATAGCCTGATCAAAAGCGTA
Source organism: Deltaproteobacteria bacterium (assembly GCA_015233295.1). Taxonomy (GTDB): domain Bacteria; phylum Desulfobacterota; class JADFXK01; order JADFXK01; family JADFXK01; genus JADFXK01. The sequence goes on from JADFYC010000004.1 coordinate 22,094, forward strand.
TCCAGGGTCAACTGCCGATTGGCGTTCCTCAGAATGGCTCGTTCCGCCCGGTTTATCCGGTCTAGTTTGTCAAATATCAGGAGGCCCGGCTCATCTCGGGCCAACTCTTGAAGGACTTCCAGGTGATCAAAATTGGTTACTCCTGTCGAGGCGCCATCACTCGCTAAGATTAACTCATCCCGGTACAAAAGTTTCATCAGGTAAAAAAAATCGTTAAGGTCTTCCTTGAGTTGAGACAATCGCTTGGAAAGTGAAAAGACCCGGCTCAACTCAGTTCGGCCTTGTCTCGACATCAAGGCGACAAAATCCTCTCGCAAGCGAAAAAAATCAGCCTTGGCGAAAATGCCGGCCCACTTTAGACTTCCCGAGGCCATCAAAGCACTAAGTCTGGCCTGGTCATAATCCAGCTTATACTTTTCCGCGATAAATTCCGCCACCAGGGTTTCTGAGAGAGGATTAAAGGGGATCTGTTGACATCTCGAAGCAATGGTGGCCAGGACCTTTTTCCGATCCACGGCCGTCAAGACCAAAATATTGTCTTGAGGCGGCTCTTCCAGGGTTTTAAGTAAAGCATTGGCAGCCTCATCGGTGAGGGGATAATACCCGGGAATAATCGTCACCCGATAATGGCCTTCATTGGGCCTGAACCGCATCCATCGCTTGATTTCCCGGATTTGTTCTATCTTGATGTTATTGGCCCCTTCATTGGGCTCAATCATCCGGACGTCCGGGTGCAATCCGGCCTCAATTTTGCCACATGATTGGCATGTTCCACAACTGTCCCCGGCTACCGGATGGGTACAGTTGACCGCCTTGGCCAGTTCTAAGGCCGTCGTCCGTTTGCCTATCCCGTCGATACCGGTGAACAAATAGGCATGAGAAAGACGCCTGGAGATGATGGCTGTAGTCAACGCCGATACCGCTTTCGGCTGGCCCTTAATTTGTTTAAATGACATAATTATGTTACCTGGTTAGGCCGTCTTGCGTTCCCGGCCCGCCTCACCTCGCGCTCGTCAATAACCATTTTGGCCAATTGATAAGTATATAAAATAAGAGCATTCAAATCAAGATAAAACCGCCGCCGGGGCCTGACCGTCGATAATCCCACCCGCAATAACTGCAGCAGTCAATGCCGGATTCTATAATTTCAAGGAAAAGCACAGCTCAGGGGCGCCAAAGCAAAAAGAGCCAGGGTACAGAGATTTTTAGTGAGGACGAATCATACATTTTTGTACCAATGATGATCAGATGCTACAAAATTGTCATTCAGGATCGGTCTAAATCCACCTCATATCAAATTAATTTATTGCAATATCATGACAATAGATCAGTTGGTATCTATTTTGCTTTAGTCAGAGTCGAAACAACTTACCCAGGCGTGTTAGTCAGGAAATCACCGGGGGCGCTGATCCTTTGCCATCACGCCGGATTTTTATAACTCATTATTGGCCCAAGGAGGAAAGGAATGAGAATGAAGGCAAGAACCATATTGACCGTTATGGTTATCCTAATGATGACCGTGAGCACGTTTTCCATCTGCGCCGCGCAAGACAAGCCGGCCACCTCAGTATCCGCTGGATTTTTCAGCAAATACATCTGGCGTGGCTACGAACTAAGCAAAGATAGTCTGGTCATTCAACCGGACATCAACGTCGGTTATAAGGGGTTCAAGATGGATGTTTGGGGAAATTTAGATACCAAACATTTTGACCCCGCCAGTGATGACAAAAATTCCAAATGGACTGAAACCGACCTGACTTTAACCTATGACTACGACCTGGGTCCGGTCATCGTCGGCGCCGGGTACATCTACTATGCCCTGGACAGCACCTTTGATTCTCAAGAATTGTTTCTCAAGGTAGCCGGAAATTGCTTATTGACCCCAACTTTGACGGTTTACCGTGAATTTGCTCATTATCCCGGCTGGTATTTCAAGTTGGGGGTCAACCATTCAATTCCGGTGGTGGACAAGATCACCGTGGATCTAGCCGCGTCGGTCGGCTACCTCAAGTCGGATACCGACAAAACTGTCGAATATAACGACAACCTGACCCCGACCACGAACAACTTTAATGCTTTTCATGATGGTCTGGTTACTGTAGGCATGACTATTCCATTCTGCACTTACTTCACCGCGTCACCACAAATCGGTTATTCTTTTCCTCTGACCAACAGTGCTAAGAATGAGATCCGAGCCACCAGCTTTAGCGATGATTCGCAGTTCTTTTTCGGCGGCATCACTATGGGCATGTCCTTCTAAGGTTTAATCGTCTCTGGGTGATCCAATGCCCATATATATAGCGTCCAGGTCAACGGTTCAATAAGGATCGGCGGCCTGGACGCTTCCCTTTTTTCCGGCAACCTCCATCTTCCCAAACCTTCTCGCTGCGACTCCAGACATCCCCCAGGCTCTTTTTGTCTTGACAAAGAATCAAGCAATACTTATTGTATTTAGGCCCGGTTAATTGAATTAGGGCTGATAGTACCCTGTCAACCAAAAGCCGATGCCGCCCCGGGTCTTCCTGCCGATCTGGGGCCTATTTTCATATCTTCACGGGAGAAAATTCATACATGACGACCATCCATATCACCGGAACAGGTTCTTATCTGCCGGAATATGTATTGACCAATGCCGAAATCATCAAGGGCCTGGATACCACCGAGGAATGGATTGTAAAAAGGACCGGAGTCAAGGAACGAAGACGGGCCGCCCCGGATGTCCTCACCTCAGACCTGGGGCTTCAGGCGTCATTAAGGGCATTGGAAGCGGCGGGTAAGTCCCCCCGTGAGGTGGACCTGATTATTTTCGCCACGATCACCCCGGACACTCATTGTCCCGCCGCGGCCAATTGGCTCCAGGCCAAACTGGATGCCCCCCAGGCGGTTACCTTTGACCTGACTGCGGCCTGTTCCGGGTTCATCTTTGCCCTGCACGCCGCTGAAATGTATCTTCGAGCCGGATTCTGCCGCAATGTTCTGGTGGTGGCCGGGGAAATAATGACCCGGGTGGTGGATTGGTCGGACCGAAGCTCTTGTATCCTCTGGGGTGACGGGGCCGGGGCCGTGGTGTTGGAGAGAGACGTCCCCGGTCCGGAGATCAAGTCCACCTTCATTCACACTGACGGCGCCAATGGAGCTAATCTACTCATGCCCGGCGGCGGCTCCAAGACCACGCCCATCTCCCATGAAAGTGTCGCCCAGGGTCTCCATTACCTGAAAATGATCGAAGCCAACCAGGCTTTTCGGGTGGCGGTGAACCATTTCGCCGAATCGTGTCAAGAGGTTATGGACTACAATGGGATAACTATCAACGACGTAGACCTGATTGTCCCTCATCAGGCCAATCTCCGGATGCTTCAAGCGCTGGCTAAAAAACTTGATGCGCCCATGGATAAAGTCTATGTCACTGTCCATAAATATGGAAATATCTCGTCGGCGACAGTCCCCATTGCGCTGGATGAGGCGGTCAGGACCGGGACCATCAAGGCCGGCCACCGCATTATCCTGACTGCTTTCGGCGGAGGTCTGACTTGGGGTAGCTCGCTGGTGGAATGGCGGTAGTCCTCCCTGTTCAACTGAAGCATCGACCGGGATGCACCTGATCACAGACAAGATTCTGATAGGATGTCAAGCTACCTCACCCGCACCTTAAATCCCGGCTTGATGGTCCGGCAGGCGGTATAGTCCAGGGAGTTCAACGCCAACAGGTCCTTCATCGAGATGCCGTTTCGTTTGGCAATGTCCCAGATAGTCTCGTTCTTCTTCAAACTCAAGAACCGGTCAGGGCTTTCTGCCGGAGGGGCCGCCATAGGCTCGGGGGTGCTTCCGGCCGCCATTTGGACTGGGGCAGGCAGAGCGATATTCAGACGTTCCTGAAAATCTTTAATCAGGTTCGCGGGCAAGTGAATCGACTGACCCCGCCTGATTTCGGGGTAGGGACCGATATATTCGGGGTTAATATACTTGAGATCCCACAGGCTGTAACTGAGGTTCCTGGCTATTTCGAGCATCCGCATATCCCTCTGGACGACCACCCTGACGGTCTGGGTAGGTGGAGGGACATCCAGTGAATCAAGTTTGTAGAAGTCAAACTTGCCCAAGCTCTCGAAAATAATTTTCATGGCCAGGACCCTGGGGGCATACCGCTCCTGCTCATTGCTATAAAACTCCACCCCCTTAGGTGACTTGCACTTCACCAGCAAAACCAGATGCCAGAAGTTGGAATCGCCCTGATCCATCATGGCCCGTTCCAGTTCTCCAGCCTCATCGCCGGTCCCTTTGTCCCCGTTTGTCTCTTCTGGGCCAGGCCGCAGCCCATGCGTTTCCAGCACCTTGGTCAGGCCAAAGTCACCTTTGTTGTAAGCCGTCACGGTGAGCAACCAATCACCAAACACCCGATATGAGTTCTTAAGGTACTTACAGGCAGCTTCAGTCGCCTTGTCCAGGTTGAGGCGCTCGTCGGCATTGTCGTGAAACTGTAATCCGTACTGATGCGCCGCGGATTTCATGAATTGCCACGGCCCCCTGGCCCCGGCATAGGATGTGGCCCAGAAGTTAAAGTTTGATTCCACCGGGACAAGATATTTCAAATCTCCAGGCAGACCTTCCCTGGTCAGTATCCGCTCCACAACGGGAAAACAATCCTTTCCCATATCGATTAGTTGTCCGAGCGTCCCTTCGCGAAAAATAATGGAGTTGGTCTCCCGTTTCACCCGACGGTAAATGAATGGGTTAGTCAAGTCAACGGAGTTGCCGCAGAAGGTGATGGAGTCGGGCAGACGGAAGGCAGGTAGTTGCTGGGCTGCGATCCGATGGAGCTGGTCTTCAAGGTGGGCAACTTCAATATCTTTGTCTGAGATTGCTTTGTCAGTCAATCGGCTGTCAAAGAAGAAAAAAAAGCCAAGCAAGATACCAAGAATTAGTCCGATGGCGATTCCTCTTTGCATGGTGTTCCCCATTCTGTCCCGCGAATAAGGCAATACTTCCTATCGTTGACGCAGAAGATCTGAAATTAAGAAATTTTAGCATGAGACACCAACGGAGTCAACGAATTAGAAAGTAAGGCCCCGATCCTTCCGATGGAATAGTCCATAAGCCACGTCGTCGGACGAAAAAAGCCCACTCCGACAGGAATGGGCTTCAATTCAAATTAACGGTCTCGGCTGAGTTTAGGAAGCCAACTCCTCTTTCACAGAAATGGCGACCTTGTAGAGGATGGTCAAAACCAAGAAACCCGTAGCCCAAACTCCCAGGGTAATGAACAATTCAGGGGCGCTGGGCACATACTCGGTGACGTGCTCCAATGGACTGGGGGTGAAACCACCGGCAATCATGCCCATTCCTTTGTCAATCCAAGTCCCCAGAAATACGCAGATAGCGCCGGCCAACAAGATCTTCTCATTTGCCCGGGCCTTGCGGGTAAGCAGCAAAGCAATGGCGACGAAGCACAGGATAATGGCGGCCCACATCCAGGGGACATAAATCCCGTGACCATGGAGGCCGACAAATAGATACTTGAAATGAAGCATATGTTCCGGAATCCGGCTATAGAACACTGTAAACACTTCGAGGAAGAAAAAGAACACGTTCATAATGATGGCATAGGTGACGATGGTCCCCAGCGCCTGGATCGGCTCTTTGCCTGGGTCGAATTTGCTCCACTTTCTCACGAGCAGACATAAGATGATCAATAATGAGGGACCGGCGGCAAAGGCCGACGAGAGGAACCTGGCGGCCAAAATGGCGGTTAGCCAGTAGCCCCGGCCGGGTAAGCCGCAGTACAAGAAAGCCGTCACGGTGTGGATACTGACTGCCCAAGGGATGGAGATGTAAATCAAGGGCTTGACAAAAGCCGGAGGTGCAACCCCCTTGCGTTCCGCCGCCAGGATCACCCACCCGATAATGATGTTTAAGAACAGATAGCCGTTGAGCACGGTCATATCCCAGAACAAGACGGATCCGGGTGTGGGGTAAAGAAGAACGTTAAGCATCCGCATGGGCCGGCCCAAGTCAGCCAGGATGAACATCAAGCACATGGAGACCGCGGCCACTGCCAAGAATTCGCCCAGAATGGTTATCTTGCCAAAGGCCTTGTAATGGTGAAGGTAATAGGGCAAAACCAACATGACCGCCGAAGCCGCGACACCAACCAGGAAGGTAAATTGGGCGATGTAGAACCCCCAGGAGACGTCTCGGCCCATGCCGGTGATGGTCAAGCCCTTTTGGTATTGGAGAAAATAGCATCCAGCACCAATCCCGATCAGGACTAGCAGGCCGATGAGGCCGGTCCAATATTTCTTAGGTCCAACAAGAGCTCTTTCAAGCATAGTCACCTCATACTATGTAAAAAATCGAAGGGTCCGTACCTAACTGTGGTTTTCGCCTGATGGAGAAGTTGGCACGCAGGATGCGCCTGACTTCGGAGTTAGGATCATCCAGGTCACCGAAGATCAGGGCGTTACTCTTACACGCTTCAACGCACGCCGGGTAGAGTCCTTTAGCCAATCTCTCCGTGCAGAAATTGCACTTTTCCACCACACCTCGAGTCCGCGTGGGAAATTCTCTGTTCGGAACCTCTTTGTCTGCAAAGTATGTCCGAGGATCCCTGAAATTGAAGCTCCTGGCCCCGTAGGGACATGCGGCCATGCAGTAACGGCAACCGATACACCGGTGCATGTCCATCATAGTAATGCCGTCTTCCCCCTTAAAGGTGGCCTTAGTGGGGCAAACCCGGACGCAGGGAGCATCGCCGCATTGATTACAGAACACCAGAAAAGGCTTATCCTTCACTTCCGGCTTAACGTACTCGTTAGGCGAATCGGGGAAGGCGTTTTCAAAAGGTTCTGCCCAGATCCATTTGATTTCGTCCTTAGTACCGCTGAAATCAGGCACATTGTGGCTGGTATGGCAAGCAGTGATGACGTCATGGTAGTCTTCTTCCCTAAGTTTTCGGGTGTCTACGACCATGGCCCATCTTTTTCCAGCCGTCAAGGGTGCTGCTTTAAGTGCAGCTTCCAGTTGCTTGCCGGAAAGCACCTCAAAGGCCGATGCAGCACCGACGCCCAGGGCGGTAATACCGGCTATTTTAAGAAAATCTCTTCTATTGAGGCTCATCACTTAGTCTCCTTAGGTTCTTTAGCCTCCGCGGTCTCCTTAGACTCTTTTGGCTCTTTTGGCTCGATATGGCAGTCCCAACAATAAGGTGTGACTTTCAAGTAATTGTGGCATTGATCGCAAAACTGCTTTTTACTGGAATGGCACTTCATGCAGGTATTGGACAGACTCTTGTCGAAGTGCTTCCCGTCAAAGGCCACGAAAGACCGCTTATTGTCCCGAACCACCTCGTCACGCCAATTGTTCAAGATCTGCATATGTGATGTCTTGATGGTGTCCTTGGGCAAGACGCAGTTCTTCACATTTTTCGGGAGCTTGGGATCCGGCTTGGGAGCGGCCCGACCCATGTTGAACCAAAAGGGAAATGTCATGAGAATGACGAAGATAACTATTCCGGTTATTATCTTGCCTGAGTCATATAATTTCATTCCTCATTCTCCTCCATCAGGTCTGCTATCTCCTCGCCGCGCAGGTTAGTTGTCCGTTCGTTTTCCCCTTCTAATACCAGGGCATTGGCAACCAATTCGTGCAGACCGGCAACTCTGACTCCCGGGACCCAAAAGTCCATGGACGCAGTCAAAACCGCTCGATCGATGGCGCATATACAACCCAGACAGTTTACGCCATGTTTGTCATGCACATGTTTGACCGCGTTAGCCCGGGGGAGCCCACCGCGCAGTCTGATATCCATGTTTTCACCGGCATTCAATCCGGAGCCGCTGCCGCAACAGAAGGTTTGTTCCCTAATCGTGTTGGGCGGCATCTCATAGAAATTGTTGACTACGTTCTTCAGCACATACCTGGGCTCCTCCAAGAATCCCATGCCGCGGGAGGTGTTACAGGAGTCGTGCCAGGTCACTTTGAGGTAGTCATTCCGGCTTTTGTCAAGTTTCAGTTTGTTATGCTTGATCAGGTCGGCGGTGAATTGGGCGATATGGACCATCTTGATTTGTGATGCGGTCTCAAATACGGTCCCGGTAATGGGGGATTTGGGCACCTCTAAGAAATCAGCCGGTCCGTTCATGGTTTCCATGTACTGATTAATTACCCGCCACATATGGCCGCATTCGCCGCCTAAGATCCATTTCACGCCCAGACGCTTAGCCTCGGCATACATCTTGGAATTCAGCCGTTTCATCATTTCGTGGGAGGTGAAGAAGCCAAAATTTCCACCTTCCGAAGCGTAGGTGCTCCAGGTATAATCCAGGTCCAGATAGTGGAAGAGAATCATATACCCCATGGCGGTGTAAATGCCCGGATCAGCAAAGACATCGCCCGAAGGAGTGAGAAACAGGATTTCTGCGCCCTTCCGGTTATATGTCGGTTCGATCTTGACCCCGGTATTGGTTTCAATATCGTCCAACAGGTAGTCGAGGATCTCTTTAAAAGCGTGGGGTTGAATCCCCAGGTGGTTACCGGTCTGGTAACAATTGGCCACCGGAGTGATGATCCAGTCGATCTGGCAACCGATCAGGTTGAGCAGTTCGCGGGCCATGATGGTTATTTCAGCGGTATCAATCCCGTAGGGACAGAAAACGGAACATCTCCGACACTCGGTGCATTGATAGAAATAGTAGAACCACTCTTTAATGATCAGAGGAGTCAACTTCCTGCCGCCGGCGAACTTCCCGAATATTTTACCGGCCGTCGTAAAATCACGCCGGTAGATGGACCGCAGTAACTCCGCCCGAAGTACCGGCATATTCTTGGGGTCACCGGAGCCGATATAGAAATGGCATTTATCCGCACACGCCCCACATCTGACACAAATATCCAAAAACAACTTGAACGAACGATATTTCTCCAGCCGCTCGGCGATCCCGGTCATGATAATTTCATACCAGTTAGACGGAAGCTTCCAGTCCTCATCAAGCGGTTGCCACTCTCTGGGGTTGGGAAGCCCAACTACTTCCAGACTCTTTGGTTTTCCTGCGTGACAAAATCTGCCCGGTTTGATCTCGATGGGAGCGTCCATCCATCCCTGACACGGGACGTGGTAATCTACCTTCGCCAGATCGGCCGGTTTAGGATCATTCTTGGCCTTGCTTTCCTTTGATATTTATATGTCCTGCCGGGAAAAGATTTATGAAATTATCATGACCGGGATCGCCGAGCGGCTGGAGAAATATCGTTCGTTCAAGTTGTTTTTGGATATTTGTGTCAGATGTGGGGCGTGTG
>JADFYC010000500.1 GCA_015233295.1 Deltaproteobacteria bacterium
TAATGGCCAACAAAATGGACAGACCCAAGGTTAGCGGCACGAACAAAAAGTGAAAACAAGCCGCAATGCCGAATTGCAGCCGAGATAAAAAGACAACGTCCATAATTCATCCTCCTCTTAAAGGTTAGATCAAAACCGCTCAGGCCATTTCGCCACAGAGGAACTTATTGTCACTACAGTTAGTTGAATAAAATATTATTATTATCGTCTTCCTATAAACCCTGCTGCACTGAGATAACCGAATTAAATTTTGCCGTTGTCGGCCGGTAAGGTTGAAATATGTCGCGGTGATGCTCAGGCATCAAGCCCGAATAGATCTTTCCTCAACGGACCTAAAGCTCGGCAAAAGTGACACCGGCCAGGGTGTCTCGCAGTTGGCCGCGCGCCTTTGCCCAGACTTGATGCACGGCGCAGGTGCCTTTTCGGGAGCAACGATCATGTTCCAATAAGCAGTCGTTTAGGACTAACTCCCCTTCCACGGCTTCAATGACCTCTAGAAGAGTGATTTGTTCCGGGGAACGAATTAACCGATAACCGCCCTTTGATCCCTGGGTAATCTGGATAAGCCCGGCCTTAGCCAGTTGTTGAGCGATTTTACTTAAGAATTGCATGGGAATATCCATATGGCCGGCCACGTCGTGCCGCCTGATGGTGTCGGTCACATCCTGTCTGGATAGATACAAGATGCATCTGATAGCATATTCGCCTGCTCTGGTAAGTTTCATCACCGCGCCCAACCGCTAAGGTTTTGTAACCGATACAGGTAGCCTATATCTCGAAATTTGAACAACCGTTGTTTGTGATCATAACACTAGGAGCCTGGGCCGGCGTTGGGCCTGACTGGTGACATAAAGTCGCCGGGTTGGACTAAAGTTGAATCAGAGGCAGCATCATCGGCCTTTCGGATGGTCGCCCAATAATAACGCGTCATCGGGATAAGTTTCACCCGGTTCAAGCAGCGCCTGGGTCATGCCGGGGCGTCTATCCGTTTTGCCGTCGACCAGTGTGACCAATGAGTCCACGATGTTTTCCATTTCTTTTGCCTGGCTGTTTAATTGGACCGAGGCAGAGGCCGATTCATCGGCATTGGTAACATTTTTCTGAAGCACCACGTCCATCTCACCTATGGATCGATTGGTTTGCTCAATGCCTTGAGCCTGTTCTTTAGATGCCGCGGCTATCTCAGACAACAAGTAGCCCACCCTGGACACCTGCCGGGAGGCCTCACTGAAATCAGCGCTTGTTTTTTCCATCAGGCCTGTTCCGGCGGTTACTTTGGTCAACGTACCCTCAACTAGAACGGTTGTATTTTTAGCGGCTTCTGAGGTTCTCAGAGCCAGATTGCGCACTTCTTCGGCCACAACGGCGAATCCGGCTCCCGCTTCACCAGCCCTGGCGGCCTCTACCGCGGCATTCAACGCCAGAAGGTTGGTTTGAAAGGCCACGTCGTCAATTGTCTTGATGACTTTTGACGCTTCTAAACTGGCCAGAGAGATTTCTTCCATGGCCCTGGCCAATTCTTTCATGGAGTTGTTTGCTTTTTCAACCGTTTGACTCGCCTGGAGCATGATCCGATTGGCTTCATCGGCATTTTCAAAATTTCTTTTGGTCATTGATGACAATTGCTCCAGGGCTGAGGAGATTTCCTGAATGGACGCAGCTTGTTCCGTAGTCCCTTGAGCCAAAGACCGGCTGGCCGTTGATACCGATGCCGAGGCGGAAGTAACCTGCTCTGCCCCACCGGTCAGAGCCCGGATGACCCCCTTGATTGACTTGGAGATTGATGAACTTACCAGAAATCCTATGATCAGACCGATGACAATTACGACTGAGACAATCACAATGATCGACAAAATCGTGCGTTGTCGTTGTTTGTCGGAATAGTTGATTATTTGAGATGAAAGCTCCTGAACCTCTTCCAACGGACAGGTGGCGCCCAAGGTGTAGTTTTTGCCGCCGATTTTCAAGGGCGTAAAGGAAACAAATTTTTCGGACCCTTCAAACGTATACCGCTCCACCCCGGATGCCCCCTGCAGCATTTTATTGCGCACTATTTCCGACAGGTTACCGAACTTGGCATCGGACAGATTAACCGGGTTGGTTAAATCATATTTGGGATGAGTAACCGGCACGCCGGAGTCATTTATGATGTAAACGTAACCTGTCTTGCCATAACGATGGTTTTCGAGGATTTTCCAGATAATCTGCCACTCCATATTCAGCACGACAACTCCCTTGAGCGCATCCTCTATGTACACGGGCGCGGCCACTCTCATTTCCGGTTTTCCGGTATTGTCAGACAAAATGGCTCCAGAATTTCGAAAAGAACCTTTGGGCAATTTAAGGCATTCCTGGAACCATGGTGATTGAGCCTTTGAATCCAGTTCATTACTGAACTTGCCTTGTTTCAGATTTACAATTTCCCGACCATTTTCTGCGATCACCCTAATCTGACTGAATATAGGCAGCTTATTACCATTTATGTCGATAGTGTTGGATCGATAGAGTTCCAACATTTCCTCCTTAAGAGCCTTAAAAAGGGGATCCAACATCTGCGCGGTGAATTCGTCCCAATAGCCATCGCCGCAGATAAGCCAGTCCCAGTCCGGAAAGTAATAATAAGCCATAAATTTTCTTCGATTACCCGCGGG
>JADFYC010000501.1 GCA_015233295.1 Deltaproteobacteria bacterium
GTATATTGAGAGCTATTATACTATATAATATCATATAATACAACAAAAAAGCAGGACTAATATGGCATATTTTGGGTATGCACTAAGTTAAGAAAAAACCTCTCGAAGAGTTTTGCAAGAGGCTCAATAGATTAAGATAAGTCCACCTTAAGCGCCTGGGCGATGGAGGCCAGGGGTTGGATGGCGCCTTTAAAGTCCAACCGGGACATGGAGGCTTCAATATCCTGCAATTGTTCCGAGTACTCTCCCCCGGCCATGTGTTCCTTGATTAGTTCAAGCTGCTTCCGGGCAGCCATATTATTTTTTTTCAGTAGCCGATCAAACTCCATCAACATCGGGGCCAGGCGAACGACGTCTAAAGGGGAAACATTTACTGAAGGCCCCGTCTTTTCCAATTGCTGATCCCTATGTTTCCGAAAGAAAAGGAACAGGGCTTGAAGCAATGGTTTTATCGTTCTATTCAGATTTCCGACCAGGACATCATACTGGGTCTTTTTTCCCTGCCGAATGGCTGACTCCAGAGCTTGGGCGGCGTCGAACAGGTCTTTGGCCGAGAGATTACCGGCCACTCCTTTAAGGGTATGGACCGTCCGTCGGGCGGTTTCTTCTTCTCCGGCTACCATGGCCTGGTTAATGCCGTCAACCACGTCGAGATAATCATGATGGAACTCCCGCAAGAGTTTGTTGAGCAAGTGGCGGTTGCCCCTTAGCCGCTTCAAAGCTGCGGAAATGTCGAGGCCGGGAAGGGTATCCGGCAAGGCCGAGGACCCCTCGGCGCGGGAGGAGACCCGCTGATCGTCGGTGAGGCGAGGCCGCTCTTGATTCGGTTTGAGCCACTTGAGCAGAGTGGAGATAAGGTTATCCGGATCCACGGGTTTGGCTACGTGATCGTTCATCCCGGCATCCAGGCATTTCTGTCGTTCGGAATGCAAGGCATGGGCCGTCATGGCGATGATGGGCAGGTCAGGCTGGTTCAGGTCCTGCCTGATCATGGAAGTAGCGGTATAACCATCCATCTCCGGCATCTGCAGGTCCATCAGGACGGCATCGAATAGACCATCGGATCCGGCCACCATTTCCAGAGCCTCTCGGCCGTTGGCGGCCACTGACACCACAAATCCGGCCCCCTCCAATATCTCGGTAGCCACCTGCCGGTTAATTTCATTGTCCTCCACCACCAGCACCTGGGCCCCTTTGATCGTCTCGGGAATACTCACCGTAACCGATGAAATCGGGTCAGCGATGGAGTCCGCTGTTTTGTGGCACATAAAAACGCCCATAATCGAGTCAAGTAGGATCGAATCGCTGACCGGCTTCTCCAGTAGACCTTCCAATCCCAGTTCTTTTGGCCGCGTGGCTTACCCTACTCTCGCTTCGCCGGTTGAAAGAGCTGGAAACAGCCACCGCCAGGATTTCCTCCCAGGAACAGACTGTTCGCATAGCTCACGATGATCTGGTATCTTATCAACGTCTGTTTGAGGACGCCATTGAGAGCCTGGAAAACGGCTTCGTCATCTGGGACAGCCACGACCGGTTGGCCATTTGCAACCAGAAATTTGTAGATACCTATCCCTCGCTGAAAGAGTTTCCGGAACTAAATGGAGTTGGCTTTCAGAAAACACTCCGGGAAGGTCTGGCTAAGCATATCAAAGATCCGCTGATTACAACCGACCTGGAGGCCTGGCTGGCCAAACGGATCGAGACCCACCTGAATCCGGGCAAACACTTTATAGAACAAAAACTTAATAATGGCCGCTGGTTGATGATTTGCGAATGCGCCACCCGGGATGGCGGCGTTGTCGGCATTTATATCGACATCACTGACCGGAAACAGACCGAAGAGGAGATATGGAACGCCAAGAGGACGGCCGAACGGGCCAACCAGGCTAAGAGTGACTTTCTGGCCAATATGAGCCACGAGATTCGGACCCCCATGAACGCCATAGTCGGTCTAAGCCACCTGGCGCTAAAGACGAATCTTAGCCCCAAGCAATTAGATTACCTTAATAAAATACATTCTTCAGCTTATGCCCTGCTTGGTCTGATCAACGATATCTTAGATTTCTCCAAAATAGAAGCCGGCAAGTTGGAAGTTGAGACTATCTGTTTCCAACTCGACGACGTGATCAATAACATGTCGAATATGATGTCCTTAAAGGCCGAAGAAAAAGGATTAAACCTGAGTTTCCAGACCAACCCTAATGTCCCCAAATTTCTAGTCGGCGATCCGCTCCGCCTGGGGCAGGTCCTGATCAACTTGATCAGTAACGCCGTTAAGTTTACCCAAACCGGGACCGTCATTGTTTCAACTACCCTGGTCGCCCGGGACGAAGACCGAGTGATCCTGAGGTGGTCAGTTCAAGACTCGGGAATAGGACTTACAGATGAGCAAAAATCGGCTTTGTTCCAGCCTTTTAGTCAAGCTGATGGGTCTATGACCAGGAAGTATGGGGGGACCGGTCTGGGTCTGGTCATCAGCAAGAAATTGGTGGAACTGATGGGCGGTGAAGTTTTTGTGGACAGCCGGCTGAACGAAGGCAGCATATTCTCCTTTACCTTATGTTTTGGGGTGGCCGAACCAGGATTGGCTCAATCCCATCCACAACCGGTTGATCTGAGGGGCTTACGGGTGTTGGTGGTG